>NZ_AWWC01000001.1:0-74951 GCF_000468895.1 Jonquetella sp. BV3C21
GAACAGCTTTAAAATAAACAGCATTGAACCGTCACCCCCCGCCGACGGCGGGGGGTGACGTACCGGAACACTGGAGAGGAGGACGCCAAATGGCCGACCAGATCGGACTGACCTGCACGGAGTGCAAAAACCGCAACTATGTGACCACAGTCAACAAGAAGAACCTCGGCGGGAAGCTTCAGCTGAACAAGTTCTGCCCCAAGTGCCACAAGCACACCTTGCACAAAGAAAGCAAATAGTGTAGAATAACCTACTGTCGCAGGTCCGTAGCTCGAATTGGTAGAGCATCGGTCTCCAAAACCGAGGGTTGAAGGTTCGAATCCTTCCGGGCCTGCCATTTTCACGTCTTGACTTTTGACGAAAACACAGAGGGGGATGTCTGTTGGATCTTAAGCCCTTCATCCGCGAATCCCGTGCAGAATTCAAAAAGATCACCTGGCCGACCAGAAAACAAGTGTGGTATTCCACGCTGGTGGTCATTGCCGTGACGCTCCTTTTGAGCGCGTATCTCGGCATCCTTGACTTGATCCTGACAGGTGTGTTCTCGAAGATCCTTGGATAGGGGTCTTGCCCCTGTATCCACTTCTTACTGTAGGGAGGTACGGGGGCCGATTTGCATCGGGTCCCTTTTTTATGATGATCGAACGCAAAGAGCAAGCTAACGTCCAGTGGTTTGCCGTACAGACCTACTCAGGGTACGAGAACAAGGTCAAAAACAACCTGGAGCAGCGAATCGCTTCCATGAATGCCGAGGACAAGATCTTCCGAGTCCTCGTTCCCATGGAGGATGTTGTCGTTGTCAAGGACGGGAAGTCTAAGCAGATGTCCCGCAAGCTGTTCCCCAGCTATGTTCTCGTCGAGATGATCATGGACGATCAGTCTTGGTACGTCGTCAGGCATACGCCCGGCGTGACGGGATTTGTCGGGGCCGGCGCGCATCCGTTGCCGCTGTCCGACGAAGAGGTCCGCGACGTGCTCGTCAAGGTCGGGGAGCTGGAAGCCGAGACGCCCCAGATCGTGGTAGAATGCCAAGTCGGCGATTCGGTGCGGGTCAAGTCCGGGCCGTTTGTCGGTGCGGTCGGCGTCGTCTCAGATGTCAACACGTCCACCGGCAAGGTGAAGTTCGTCCTTTCGGTATTCGGCCGCGAGACCGAGGCCGAAGTGAATCACACGGAGCTCGAGCGCGTCTGAGCGCGCTCCTGATCCTGCAGGGGCGCTCCCTTGGAGCGTCAGCAGGACAACGATAAATTCGAGAGGAGTCCTTTTGCATGGCAAAGAAAGTCATCGGGCAGATTAAGCTGCAGCTGCCCGCCGGTAAAGCCACGCCGGCGCCGCCGGTTGGGCCGGCGCTGGGGCAGCACGGCGTGAATATCATGGAGTTCGTCAAGCAGTTCAACGCGAAGACCGCTGATCAGGCTGGGATGATCATCCCGGTCGTCCTGACCGTTTTCGCGGACAGAAGCTTCACGTTCATCCTGAAGACCCCGCCTGCCAGCGTCCTGATTCGCAAGGCCGCGGGCCTTGAGAAGGGATCCGGCGAGCCCAACAAGAACAAGGTTGGCTCTCTGACCGCCGAGCAGGTGAAGGAGATCGCCAAGCTCAAGATCGTCGACATGAACGCCAACGACCTTGACGCTGCCTACCAGATGGTTGCCGGAACCGCCCGTTCCATGGGCGTCACCATTAAGGAGTAACGTTCCATCCCGTGGCAGGCCGCATGGCCGCTACGACCACAAGGAGGATACAACAATGGCAAAACTGAGCAAGAAACAGTCCGAACAGCACAAGCTGATCGAACCGGGCAAGCTGTACTCGTTCGCCGAGGGCGTCGAGCTGATGAAGAAAGCCGCCATGGCCAAGTTTGACGAGTCGGTCGAAGTTCACGTCAAGCTGAACGTCGATCCCCGCCACGCGGACCAGCAGGTTCGCAGCACGCTGGTGCTGCCTCACGGGACCGGCAAAACCAAGACGGTCCTGGTCCTTACTGCCGGCGACACGTCCGCAGCTAAGGAGGCTGGCGCCGACTTCATCGGCGGTGCCGACATGGTCGAAAAGATCAAGGGCGGCTGGCTCGACTTCGACGCGGTCATCGCGACGCCTGACATGATGCGCTTCATCGGCCCCTTGGGCAAAGTTCTTGGCCCCCGCGGCCTCATGCCCAGCGCTAAGGCCGGCACCGTGACGGCAAACGTCGGCGACGCTGTCCGCGAGATCAAGGCGGGCCGGGTGGAGTTCCGGGTCGACAAGTTCGCCATCACCCATAACGTCATCGGCAAGATCAGCTTCTCCAACGAGCAGCTACTGGAGAACCTGAGAGCCTACCACGCGGCCATCGTCAAGGCTCGTCCGGCAGCCGTGAAGGGGACCTACATCAAGAGCATGACAATCGCTTCGACGATGGGCCCCGGCATCCGGCTTGACGAGTCTCAGGCTGAATAAGTCCCTTTAAAGACAACCCGCAGAGGGTTGTCTTTTTTTGTCCGCGACGATATAATAATCAAGTGAGCTTGAGACAGTGGGTGCTCGTGAGAGCACAAAGGCCCAGCCGCCCACCGAGGTTCAGGAGAAAAACGTCGCGCCGTCAGGTGCGGCATTTGACGCGTTGACTAACGCTCTCCCGCCTCCGGACGGGAGAGTTTTTTGTTTGAGGAGGTGAAACATATGCCTGCACAATATAAGATCGACGAAGTAGCTCTGCTGCGCGAAGCGTTGGAAGGCGCCGACGCGGTGTTCATTACCGAGTACCGCGGCCTTTCCGTGGAGAAGAGCACTGAGCTGCGCAAAGCTGTGCGCGACGCCGGCGGTCACGTGCGCGTTGCCCGCAACACCCTGATGAGCATCGCTCTGAAGGAGCACGGACTGGCTCATCCTGACGAGATGATGACCGGACCGAACGCCTATATCATCTCCTACGGCGAAAGCCCTGCGGTCGCCAAGGCCCTCGAGGACTTTGCGGCCAAGAAGGAGAACGCCGCTCTGGTGATTAAAGGCGGCGTCATGGGTGAGAGCGTGTTGGACAGCAAGGCCGTTGCGGCTCTGGCCAAGCTGCCGTCCAAGGAACAGCTTCGCGCCCAAGTCGTGGGAACGATGGTCGCGCCTCTCCGCGGACTTGTCACAGTTCTGTCTGGGACAATGCGCGGACTGGTCACTTGCCTGTCCCAGCTGGCCGAGAAGAAAGAAAAAGAAGCAGCGTAACCGGTACGTCTTTCAAAGCTCACATCCAAGCCGCATAGCGGTTTGACCTAATCTGAAAAATTTTTTGAGGAGGAACTCCCAATGACCCACGAAGAAATTCTGAGCGCAATCGAATCAATGACCGTTCTTGAGCTGTCCGAGCTCGTCAAGGCGATGGAGGAGAAGTTCGGCGTCAGCGCCGCCGCTCCTGCCATGATGATGGCCGCCCCGGCTGCTGCCGGCGCCGCTGCTCCTGCCGCCGAGGAGAAGACCGAGTTCAACGTCATCCTGAAGGACGTTGGCGCCGAGAAGATCAAGGTTATCAAGGTCGTGCGCGAGATCACCGGCCTGGGCCTGAAGGATGCCAAGGACTTTGTCGACAACCCGGGCAAGGCTCTTAAGGAAGGCGTCTCCAAGGAAGAAGCCGAGAACATCAAGAAGCAGATGGCTGAAGTCGGCGCCACCGTCGAGCTGGCATAACACGAACGCAAAAATTGGCCGTCCGGCACGAAAGTGCCGGACGGCCTTTTTGTGGGCAGTTGAAATTGCCCTGTTATTCGACATGAAGCGTCCCATTTCCTTCGGAGCAGGTCCCGATGATCTGGGAGCGGGTAAAGCCGTTTGCCAGCGCCGCGTTGAGGATTTGGTCGGCGTATCGGGGATCGCAGGCCAACATGAGCCCGCCGCTCGTTTGGGGATCGTAAAGAAAGTCCTCTTCTGGCCGTCCGCAGGCGCCTGCAACGTGGGGCGCGTAGAGTTTTTGATTGCGGTAGGCTCCGGCCGGCAGAAGTCCCATCGAGGCGGCCTCCGTGACGCCGGTCAGCAGAGGAATTTTTTCCAGCTCGAAGTGGAAGTCCACCGTCCCGTCCGAGAGCATATCGAGCGCGTGCCCTGCCAAGCCGAAGCCGGTGACGTCAGTGGCGGCGTGAATCGCCCGCTTGAGCTCCGGCGAAAGGTGCCTGGGCAGATCATTCAGCGTCCCCATCCAGCGGACCGCTTCGGCCGGGTCGATCAGGTCGGTCATGCCTCCCTTGATGGCCGTGGCGGCGACGCCTGTTCCGACAGGTTTGGTGAGGATCACCGCGTCGCCCGGCTTCGCGCCGGTCGTCCTCCAAAGGCAAGACCGTTCGGCTTCGCCGAAGACGCAAAGGCCGTACTTCGGCTCCGGGTCCTCCACGCTGTGGCCGCCCATGAGGAACGCGCCTGACTCAGTCACCGCGTCGCTCCCGCCGCGCATCACCGCCGCGAGAGACTCCAAAGGCAGACAGTTGATCGGGAACGCCACCACGTTCAGGCAGACCAGCGGTGCGCCGCCCATGGCAAAGACGTCGCTGATTGAGTTGGCTGCCGCGATGCGTCCCCACTGGTACGGGTCGTCCACCACAGGGGTAATGAAGTCCACTGTCAGGATCCCGACCCGCTCTTCGGTTATTTTCCAGAGCGCGGCGTCCTCGCCGCCCTCCCAACTGCAGAGAAGCCGATCGTCGTGAGGGTGAGGCAGGCCTGCCAGAATTTTCGCCAGGTCCTCCGGACCTATCTTGGCCGCTCAGCCGCTGGTGTGCGACAGTTGGGTCAGTCGTTTTTCAGTCATTCGGCCTGTCTCCTTTCGCATAAGGTCGCGCGCCTGCCGGCGGTGGCCGGCGACGTCTTCAGGTATAATAGGTTTTGTTTGAGCCGCGTGTCAAGAGCGCGGCATGAAGGAGGATACGTATGGGAACTTTGCCAATCACGACGATTTTGGAGGGACTGCGTTCGCAGCGTGCGGACTTGCAGGACAGCCTTTGACCCGGAAGGGCTTAGAAGACAGGCAGATGAGCTGAGGCTTCGGAGTTCCGATCCGGCGTTCTGGTCGACCGGCGACGCGAAGGAAGTTTCGTCCCAGCTGTCGAGGCTCGAGAGCTCGCTGGAACACTGGGATCATCTGGAGCGGATGTTTTCGGACCTAGAGACGATGGCCGAGCTTTTGGAAATTGACGACGACCCGGAGCTGGCGGCCGAGTTTGACGCGAAAAGCGGCGAGTACTCGCGGGAAGTTGAACACCGGCAGATGGACCTGCTTCTGTCCGAAGCCTACGACAGCCGGGACGCGATCGTGACGATTCACGCCGGCTCGGGCGGGCTGGACTCCCAGGACTGGGCGGAGATGCTGTACCGCATGTACCTTCGCTGGTGCGAGGAAAACGGCTACAAGACCCGCCTGCTGGACCTGCAGCAGGACGAAGAAGCGGGGCTCAAGAGCGTCACGTTCACCGTGTCCGGGTCCTGCGCTTACGGGTACCTGAAGTCCGAGACGGGGGTGCACCGGCTGGTGCGAATTTCCCCGTTTGACACCAACAAGCGGCGGCACACGAGCTTTTCAGGCGTCGTCGTCTCTCCTCAGCTGCCCGACGACGTCGAGGTGGCCATTCGGGACGAGGACCTGAGAATTGACACCTATCGCTCCAGCGGGGCCGGCGGGCAGCACGTCAACATGACCGACTCGGCTGTTCGGATAACCCACCTGCCCACGGGAATCGTCGTGAGCTGTCAGAACGAACGGTCCCAGCACATGAACAAGGCCACGGCCATGCAGGTGCTACGCTCCAAGCTGTACGACCTTCAGGTCCAAAACCGCCGGCAGGAGCTGGACGACTTGGCAGGCGAGAAGAAAGAGAGCAGCTGGGGACACCAGATTCGGTCGTATGTCCTTCAGCCCTACACGCTTGTCAAGGACCATCGGACCGGCGAGGAGACGGGCAACGTGGCAGCCGTCTTGGATGGGGATCTGGACCGGTTTATTCTGGCGTACCTGCGCTGGCGAAAATAGAGAAAGGGCGTATTTCAAGTATGACTTTGTTGAGAAAAATCGCTGCAGTTCTGGCCGCCGTCCTGTGCTTGACCCTGTCGGCTGCGGCTTGGGCTTCTCCGTTTATCCCGGACGAGCCGATCATTAAAGTTTCCCAGCTCAAGCGGGGAATGAAGGGGTACGCCAAGACCGCTGTCCCGGGAAACAAGATCGTCTCGTTTCCAGTGGAAGTTTTGGACGTGGTGACGTCGCCGACCCGGCCCCGTCATCTTGTCCTGCTGCGGGCCAGCGGCGACGTCATTAAAAAGCTGGGCGGCATCGCGGCGGGCATGAGTGGCTCGCCGGTGTATTTCGGCGGCAAGCTGGCCGGCGCGATCGGATATAACTGGTCGTTCAGCGACCACGATCTGACCGAGATGACGCCCATCGAAGAGATGATGAGCGTTTTCGATTATCCTGAGTCCGATATGGCCGGCCCCTTGGGGAAAAAGCCCTTGGCCGGGCCTCTGACGGTTTCGGGGCTGAGCTCCCGCGCCCTGCAGAGGTTAAGCTCCCGGCTCGGCGTGTCGGTTCAGGCCGGCCTGTCGGGATCTGAGGTGAAGGGCGCGGCGACGAACGTTCGCCTGCGTCCTGGGGACCCGATCAGCGTCCTGTTGGCGTGGGGCGACGTGGACGTGGAAGAGACTGGCACCGTTTCGGCGGTGAGCCGGGATGGACGTTTTCTGGCGTTCGGCCACGAGGTGAAGAACTTCGGGGCGGTTCGGCTGCCGGTCAGCACGGCGAAGATTCACCATATTATCCCCAGCATGGACGTGCCGTTCAAGCTCGCGTCCCCAGGGCAGCTGATCGGGACGGCGACGCAGGACCGTATTGAGGGCGTCGGCGGGTGGTTTGGCCGTTTTTCACCGGCGATGTCTGTTTCAATTCGATTGAAAGACAAGAGCCAAAACCTGAACGTTTTCCGCCGCTTTCAGATGGCACCGATTCCGGCCCTTTTGCTGACTCTACTGCCCGACGTGCTG
This sequence comes from Jonquetella sp. BV3C21, assembly GCF_000468895.1. Lineage (NCBI taxonomy): Bacteria > Thermotogati > Synergistota > Synergistia > Synergistales > Dethiosulfovibrionaceae > Jonquetella > Jonquetella sp. BV3C21. The sequence continues at coordinate 6,982 of NZ_AWWC01000001.1, forward strand.
GCTGGCGTGATCGACTCGGAGCTGAACCGGGTTGGGCCGGGGACGGCCAAGATCACCCTGTCGTTGAATGGCAAGAATTTCTATCCCGGCTGGAAATGGGACGACGTGATCGCCGACTCCCAGAGCATGTCGGATCTTCTGGCGTCCAGAGTGACGGCGTTGGTGGACGCTGTGAGCCAGAACCCGTTTTCAGACCTGCACCCGCTGGGGGTAACTCTTGACGTGGACGTGACGCCGGAGACGAACGTCCTGTACTTGGAAAAGGTCGAGGTGAAGCCCGAAACGGCAGCTCCAGGCGAACGGGTGACCGTGTCTGTAACCATGCGACCTCGGCGCGGCAAGCCGACGGTGAAGAAGTTTGACTTCGTCGTGCCGGAAGACTGGGAAGGCTCCTGCACTGTTCTGGCTCGAGGCGGCCAGCTGGACAACGAAGCCGCCGACTCCGGCAGCGAGGGAAGCAGCCGGCCGTCGTCCCTGAAGGAATTTCTGGCCGACCTGACCGACGCCGAGCGGTCATGCGAGGTCATCGTTTCGCTGGAAGGCGACGAGACGCCCAGCGACAAGTCGGCTCAGGAGATCCGCCGCACGAAGATGAGCGAGGGAACCATGCGGGTCTTTCGTTCCGAGTACAGCGTGGACGGGTCACTCTCTGTTCCGCTAGTTATTGGGCCAAAGGGCAAATAAAAAACCGAGGAGCGAAAGCTCCTCGGCTTGTTTTGTCCGCTTATTTGGGGGCGGTCATCTCTTGGAAGAACGCCAGGTAGGCGTCGCACAGCGCGGCGTAGTCCGCCTTGCTGGCCAGCTCAAACGGCGAGTGCATGGAAAGCAGCGCCGGGCCGCAGTCGACCGTGTCGATTCCCTTTTGGGCCAAGTACCGGGCCAGCGTGCCGCCGCCTGCCTTGTCGATCCGGCCGAAGCTGCCGCACTGCCATGGGATATTCCGGCGGTCAAGAATTTCGATAAACTCAGCGGCGATCTCGCCACGCGCCTCGTTGGCCGATACCTTGCCGCCGGAGCCGGAGAACTTGATGATGCCCACGCCGTTCCCCATCAGAGCCTGCTGATCTCTCACGTAGTAGCTGTCGTACAGCGGGTTGCGGCCCGACGTGACGTCGGCGCTCAGCGCGACGCTCTTGCTGAGACAGCGGCGGAGCGACAGGCTGTCGGCCGGCTCTTTAGCCGCGTGGAGCAGCTCCAGCGCCAGCTGTTCGACGAACGCGCCTTCGGCGCCGCCGATGCTCTGGCTGCCGATCTCCTCTTTGTCCATCACCATCAGGACGGCGGTCCGATCGGGCGTTTCGGTCATGGCCTGCCAGGCTTCGAGGGTGGCGCAGGCGCAGATTCGGTCGTCCAAGCCGTAGGCGCCAACCAGCCCCCGGTCAAATCCCACTTCCCGGGCCGGCCCGGCGGGAACGAGCGCTAAGTCGGCGGAAGCGAACGAGCTGTCGTCAAGGCCAAACCGGTCTTTGAGGACTGCCGACAGGGCGGCTGAGATCTCGCCGTCGTTCGGCCGGTGCGCCACGATGGCGTCCAAATTTTCCGCGTCAACCGTCTCAGACGCCTTACGGTCGTTCATGTTCCGATCGATGTGGGGCTCCAGGTCGGGGAAAATGAAAACCGGGTCCGCAGCGTCCTCGCCGACGACGACGGGAAGCGTTTCCCCGTGGCGGTGAATTTCACCGTGCAGGGCCAGAGGCACGTTGGTCCACTGGTACTTCTTGATTCCGCCGTAATAGTGGCAGTCGAACATGGCGATGTTGTCCTTTTCGTACAGCGGCCGCTGTTTGACGTCCACCCGCGGCGCGTCGGCGTGTGAGATAATAAAGTTGAGCCCCAAGCTGACCGGAAGACGGCCGACGCGGACCAAAGCGAAGGCCCGGCCCTTCCAGTTCATGTACAGCGCGGAGCCGGGGCTGGCGGGGGCGCCCTCTTCCAAGGCGGCAGCGCCCAGCGACTTTGCCTTTTCCTCCAAATACCTGACGACTTCCCGCTCGGTCTTGCACCGGCCCACGAAGTCCATCAGCCCCTTAGCCCGAGGTTCGAGTTTCTCCGAGCCGTCGTAGCGGGCCCAGCCTTTCATCAGATCTTTCTTTTTCTCTTCTCCCATGTCGTTTCTGACCTCCTCAGCGTTTGTTCACAGAAGGCTTGCCACAGACGAGTATACGCCTTCAGAGGAGGCCGTTCCAGTCCGTAAACCGGAGGCGAGTTCATGTTTATCACCCTTGAAGGAATAGACGGCTGCGGGAAATCCACTCAGGCCGCCCTGCTGGCGAATCTGCTGGCCGAGCGGAGAGACGTTGTGCGCACCCGTGAGCCCGGCGGCTGGCCCGAAGGCGGGGCGCTGCGCGAGCTGCTGCTTCACGGCGGCCTTTGCGGCAGCTGGACCGAAGTTCTGCTGTTCGTGGCCGATCGGTGCGAACACGCCTCGAAAGTCATCCTGCCGGCGCTCCGCCGAGGGGAGACGGTCATCTGTGAGCGGTACAACGACTCAACTCTCGCGTATCAGTGCTGGGGGCGAGGACTTGATCGGGAGAAGGTCGAGGCCCTGATCGACTGGTGCGGCCTTCCTCAGCCCGAAGTGACGCTTTGGTTCGACCTGCCGGTGGAGCTGGCTCTAAGTCGTCGGGCGAGCCGAGGCGGCTGCGACCGTTTTGAGGCGCAGGAGCTGGCGTTTCACCGACGGATCGCCCAAGGGTTTGCCGAGTTGTCCCGCGAGACTGGGCGAATCGTCAGGATCGACGGCGCTCAGAGCGAAGCCGACGTGACCGAGCAAATGGTTAACGCCCTTCGGCAGAGGGGCGTTCAGTTCTGATGGCCCTTCGGGAGCTTGAGGCAAGCGTCAGGTGGCAAAAGCTGGCCGAGCTGATCAGGGGCGGACGGGTTCCTCAGGCCCTGTGGCTTTTGGCGTCCGAGGGCCTAGCCGAACGGGCCGCCGAGGACTATGCCCGACGGGTCCTTTGCCTTGAAGGGACGAACTGCGGCCGCTGTCCCAGCTGTCGGTGCTGGGACGGGAGTACTCACCCGGACTGGATCGTCCAGCAGGATGCCGCCAAAGCCATGACGATTGACGAATGCCGCCAAGGGGCTCTGGCTCTCGGGTTGGCTCCGGTGGCGGCTCCGTATCGGCTGTTGACGGTCTGGCGGGCCGATGAGCTGCTCCCGCCGGCGGCAAACAGCCTGCTGAAAATAACCGAGGAACCGCCGCCCCGCGGGCGGCTGTGTTTTGTTTCTTCCACGCCGAATTTGTCGGACACCTTGCACAGTCGGGCCTGGATGTTATCATTACAGGGACAGGACGTATCCGAGCCTGCTGAGCCGCCGTCAAGCGACGCCCAGTGGGCCGAGTGGCTTGTCCAGTCGGCAGCGAAGGCGGCTGAGGAATGGCAGCGGGAAACGGCCGGCTGGGCGGCTTGGTGTCAGGCCCGAGGGGACCTGCGCCGCGCGTCCGTGTTGTCTCAGATATCCCAGACGGCTCGAAACGCCCATCTGTCGTCATCCCAGTGGGCCGATCTGCTGGTTCTCATCATGAGGGAGGATTACCCGTGTGAATACGTTTTTGACGATTTACGGCAAGCCTCGATTTTTAGGCCGTCTCGTCGTGGAAGATGACGTCTCTCTAGTCAGGCAGTCGCCGGTTTTCATCGAGACGCCCAGGGGAACGGAAATAGGCACCGTCGTAGGGCCGCTGTCGGAAAGCCAGGCGGAAGCCTACCGCCAACAGGCCGAAAGCGGCGAAAAGGGCACGAGCGACAGTCAGCTTCACGAAGTGAGCTTTTTAGGCATACCAACAGTCGAGCAGATGGCCGAACAGGAAGAACTCCGCCGGGAAGAGGAAAGCGCTCTCGTCACGTCCCGCAGGCTCTTAGAAGGTCACCAGCTGGAAATGAAGCTGGTGGACGTGGAGTACCTGACCGAACGAAAAAAACTGTACCTGTACTTTACGTCCGAAGGCCGGATCGACTTTCGGGCGTACGTCCGCGACTTGGCCCGGGAGTTCCGCACCCGGATAGAGCTTCGGCAGATCGGCGCCCGTGACGAGGCAAAAGTGGCCGGAGGGCTTGGCCCCTGCGGTCGGCCTTGTTGCTGCAGCTACTGGCTTCATACCTTTATGCCCATCGGCATCCGCATGGTGAAAGAGCAGAACCTGAGCCTGAACCCGACGAAGATCTCCGGCCTGTGCGGCCGGCTCATGTGCTGCATGTCCTACGAGCAGAGCACGTATCACGAAGTTTGGAGTCACCTGCCCGCGCCGGGCAGCAAGGTGAAAAACGCCGAAGCCACGTACGTGCTTTCAAGCATCGACGTGGCCCGGCTGACGTGCCAAATAAAAGGCCCGACGGGCTTTTTCTCAATACCTGTCAAGATCTTCCCCGACTTTAAGGCCGCCGTTCAGTCCGGCCAAGTTTGGGACAACGAAGCTCACGGCTTGGACGTCGACGGCAAAGCCCTCGAAAGCCAGCCCTCTCGGTGCTGCGGCTGCAGCTGCCCGCTCAAGGTCGGGGCCGCGCCTGAGCAAAGTTGCGGCGAGCCGGAATCTGCGCCCCTGAAAAAGCCCGAGCCGTCGCAGTTCAAAGAAGATGACCCAAGAAGAGCTTCGGACCGCCGGCGCCGTAAGCCGTTGGGAGGAAGCTCAGACAGTCAGCCGGAACAAAAGGCAGCAGGAAACCGCCGGCCTGACGGAGGGGCTCGCTCTGGCGTGAGCGTCGGGGGAATGCAGACGCCCTCAGGCGGCTCTCAGCGCCGCCGTCGGCCAAGACCTCGTCCAGCCGGCAAGCCGGCTGGGGAAGGGCGGTAACCAAGTGGTTTTTGGAGGATTTTTTGACCGGCTCAGCGACGTGAGACGGCGTTGGAGCGGGTCACTGACCCGTCTTTTCACCCGCAGCGACATCACGCCCCAGTTTTGGGATGATTTGGAAGAAACTCTCATCGTGGGCGACGCGGGCGTCGATACCGCAGAGGAGCTGGTAGCCAGCCTGAAGGAAACGGGCCGGCGGGAGGGCATCAAACGGGCTGATGAGCTTTTAGAGGCGTTTGCCCGCCTTCTGGTAGCCCGCCTTTCTGCCGCCGACGGGACAGGTCAGCCGCTGCGGCTGGCCAGCGGTTTGAACGTCTGCGTCATGGTGGGGGTCAACGGCAGCGGCAAGACGACGACTGCTGGGAAACTGGCCTGTCAGTTCGTCAAGGCCGGTCACAAAGTGATGATGGCCGCGTCAGACACGTTCCGCGCCGGAGCGAGCGAACAGCTTCAAGTCTGGGGAGAAAGGTGCGGCGTCAGAGTGGTGGCCCAGAAGCCCGGAAGCGATCCCGCGTCCGTGGCGTTCGACGGGATTACCGCCGCTCAGGCCGCCGGCGCTCGGCTTCTCATCGTCGACACGGCCGGGCGGCTCCAGTCTCGGCAGAACCTGATGGCTGAGCTGGGCAAAATCTGGCGTGTCGTCGAGCGGGCAGTCGGGAAGGACCACGTGGAAACGCTCATCGTCCTTGACGCGATGATCGGCCAGAACGCGTTCGTCCAAGCCGACCTGTTCGGTCAGGTCGCACCGCTGACCGGCGCAGTTCTGGCAAAATACGACAACACCGCCAAAGGCGGCGTCGTCCTGTCGATCACCGAGAAGTTGGGCGTCCCGGTCAGGTACGTCGGGGTGGGCGAAGGGGTGGCCGATCTGGCGCTCTTCGAGCCGGAGTCTTTTGTTCGCGGGCTGTTGGGTTTAGCGGGAGAAAAAGAGTAAATTCTGGAGGCGCACAATGATTCCACGGTATGAAACGCCGGAAATGTCGTCCATCTGGTCGCTGGAGAACCAATATCGCAGCTGGCTCCGCGTTGAGCTGGCAGCCTGTCGGGCTTGGGCAAAGCAGGGGCTTCTGCCGCCCGAGGACCTGAAAACCATCGAGGAGAAAAGCGGCTTTGACGTGGCGCGGGTTCTGGAGATTGAGGCGGAGGTCCATCACGACGTGATCGCGTTCGTGTCGTGCGTTGCCGAGAGAATCGGTCCGGCCGGCCGTTTCGTCCATCTGGGACTCACCAGCAGCGACGTGGTGGACACCGCGTCGTCGCTTCGGCTTCGCGAGGCGCTGGACGTGATCGACCAAGCGTTGCTGAAGTTGTTGGAAGCGGTATGGAAACTGGCTCAGGCTCACAAGTACACGCCCGAGGTGGGGCGAAGCCACGGGGTTCACGCCGAGCCCATCACCTTCGGCCTGAAAGTCCTCACCTGGTACTCCCAGCTGCTTCGGGACAGGCGGCGGCTGGCCTTTGCCAGGGAAGAAATTTCCGTGGGCAAGATATCCGGCGCCGTGGGGACGTACGCCCATTGTCCGCCGGTCATCGAAGAGCGGGTCTGCGCCGAGCTGGGACTGACCCCCGATCCGGTGTCGACTCAGATCGTCCAGCGAGATCGGCACTGCACCGTGATGTTCGCGTTGTCTCAGCTGGGGGCGACCATGGAGCGGATCGCCACAGAGCTGCGTCACCTGCAGCGCACCGAGGTTCTTGAGGCGACAGAGCCGTTTAAAAAGGGGCAGAAAGGTTCGTCGGCTATGCCTCACAAGAAAAATCCCATCCTGTCGGAGCGGATCTGCGGCATGGCCCGGCTGCTTCGGGCGTTCGTCCTGACGTCAGAAGAGAACGTCGCCCTGTGGCACGAACGGGATATCAGCCACTCATCCAACGAGCGGATTATCTGGCCGGACGGCTTCCACCTGTGCCACTACATGCTGAAAACTCTGACCGGCGTGCTGAACGGACTGAACGTTTTCCCAGAGCGGATGGAGCGTAACCTCAAACTCACCGGCGGCTTGGTTTACAGCCAGCGGGTGCTTCTTGAGCTGGTCGAGCGGTTCGGGATTCGGCGGGAGGACGCCTACAAAGCGGTTCAGCGCAACGCCATGGCCGTTTGGGAGGGGGAGGGGCACTTCCTTGACCTGCTGGCTTCCGACGAGCTGCTGGCCGGGCGTATCAGCCGGGACGAACTGGCCGAGCTCTTTACGGACGACTATTACTTTAGGTACGTGGACGAAATTTTCGGCCGGTTCGCCGCGCCGGAAAGCCTTCCCGCCGCGGGACGGCTCTGCTGAAGGAGGAACTGGGATGGAAAGCCTTTTTGGGGTTGGAAACGGTTCTGCGCCGGATAGAAACTTAGCACTTGAGTTTTGCCGCGGGACGGAAGCGGCTGCCATGTTGGCTGGCCGCTGGATGGGCCGGGGCGACAAGAACGCCGCCGACGGCGCGGCCGTTTCGGCCATGCGGTACATGCTGAACACAGTCGATATGGACGGCATAGTCGTCATCGGCGAAGGCGAAAAGGACGAGGCACCGATGCTGTTCAACGGCGAGAAGCTCGGCACGGGCAAGGGCGTACCGATTGACATCGCCGTTGACCCGATCGACGGCACCCGTCTGACGGCCATGGGGCTCAGCGGCGCTATCAGCGTGGTTGCCGGGGCTCCGAGAGGGACGATGTTCAACCCGAAAAGCGTTTTCTACATGGACAAACTGGTGACTGGCCCCGAGGCCAAGGACGCCATCGACATCACCGTCGGCCCGGCTGAGAACGTGCGCCGCGTGGCCGAAGCCAAGCACAAAGCGGTCGGCGACGTGACCGTCGTAGTTTTGGACCGTCCGCGGCACGAGAAACTCATCGAAGAAATCCGGTCCGTCGGCGCGCGAATCAAGCTGATTCCGGACGGCGACATCGGCGGAGCGCTTCTGACCTGCAAGACCGAGCGCGGCGCCGACCTGCTCATGGGAATTGGCGGCACGCCGGAAGCCGTCATTACCGCCTGCGCGGTCAAGGCGCTGGGCGGTGCCATGGAGTGCCGCCTCTGGGCGAAGAACGAAGGGCAGCTTGCGTCGGCCCTCAAGGACGGCTTTGATATGGATCGGATCATCAGGCTGGACGACTTGGTGTCGAGCGACGACGTGTTTTTTGCCGCCACGGGCATTACCGACGGCGACTTTTTGTCCGGCGTCCGCTATGACGGCGCGAGAATCGTCACCAGCTCGCTGGTCATGAGGTCAAAGAGCGGCACGGTTCGCTTTCTGACAGCCGAGCACCAGCCGCGGAAGCTGGACATGCTCTCCGGCATGAAGTACACAGCGTCAAGTAGGTAGGGAAATGGATTTTCGGCTCTGCAAGGAGAGTTGAGATCGGCCAGCCAAGAGGAATGCTATAATGAGATGATATTTTTATTCCCTCAACAGCCATAACAATCCCGGCGTTGATTCTCTTCAGCGTCCAAAGGAGTTGGTGTTCTGTTGCCAAAATCACGAAGCCTGCACGAACGGATCGCCTTTTGGTCGTGCTTGGCTCTGATGGTTGCCGGCGCGGCTGCGCTCACAGCCTCTGTTTGGCACTGCCAAGTGCCGAAGACCGGTCAGACAGGATCCTCGTCTGTCGTTGACATCTTGAAAGCCAGCAAAGCTGAAGCTGGAACTATTGACGACGTGTCTCAGTCCCTTTTGACGAACGGCCGCAACTCGCTGGTCGTCAGGCCTTCTGCGTCGTACGAAGAAGAAGGCCTCGCGTTGGAAGAGGTGAACCCCAACGACGAGGGCAACGATCTGGACCGACGGGATCGGCTTGGTCTGGATCGGCCGGAATTCCTGCCGCCAGATCCGGACGCTCCGGCAGCCGGGTCGCCGGTAGTCCTCTCGGAGGTGAACAGCGCGACGAGCGTTGAGGGCGTGGAAGTGCCGTCGCTGTGTTCCGAGGCCCCGTGGGTCGAGCATCAAGTCGCCAAAGGCGAGAGCTTGGGCGATATCGCCCAAAAGTACGGCGTGCCCGTTTCTGCCATCATGACGGTTAACGGGATTAAGAACGCCAATCGCCTCACCTGCGGGCAGGTTCTCATCGTTCCAAAGGGAAGCGACGCGATCGATGACGCTTTGGCCGAGGTAAAGTTCCGGGCCGCTCAAAAGGCATCGGAAAAACAGAAGGCCGATCCTATCGCTTGGACCAACTATACAGTTGCTGCCGGCGACAGTTTGTGGTCCATTGCCGCGAAGTTCAACCTGAGCGTGGACTCGATTCTTGGCGCCAACACGATGAAAAAGCCGGATATGCTCCGTCCCGGCATGGCCCTCAGGATCCCCAATCAGGACGGATTGGTCGTGAAGGTCCAAAAGGGCACGACGCTGCCGGCGCTGGCTAAAAAGTACGACGTCTCGGAGACGGCCATGAGGATGGCCAACAACATTCCGGCAAACGGCAAACTCACGGTTGGAGCTGAGCTCTTCATCCCCGGCGCCAGCGCGACGGTGGCGGCCTGCAAGGCCGCTTCAGCTTCGGGCGGGTTCATCACTAAGGCCCCACAGGCCGCGACAGCGGCTGCGGTTGCTTCAGTCGGAAAGGGAAAGTTTGCGTGGCCTCTGCGGGGGCGGATCAACAGCCCGTTCGGCTGGCGAATTCATCCTATTGCAAAGCGTCGGTGGTTCCACACCGGCATTGACATTCAGGGCGCGCGGCACACGCCGATTCGGGCTGCCCGAGCAGGGCAGGTCATTTTTGCTGGCTGGATGAACGGATACGGCCGGGTCGTCGTCACCCGTCATGACAGCGTCAGCTCCACGCTGTACGCTCACGCCCAAACGCTGAAGGTGTGCAAGGGGCAGCAGGTTTCCGCTGGGCAGGTTATCGCCACAGTTGGCACCAGCGGACGGTCAACCGGGCCGCACCTTCACTTTGAAATTCGGTTGAACAACAAGCCGACGAATCCTATGAGTTATCTGCGATAGGAGGCAGCTATGAAGAAAATTTTACTGGCAGTCATACTGATCTGCGTGGGCGTTTCTCTTGCGCTGGCCGCTTCCGACGAAGGCCAGCTTGCGAGCCAGATGAGCCGATTGGAAGAAGTCGTGTACGGTCAGGCCAGACTGGGCGGATTGGATGCTCGGCTTGGAGCGGTGGAAAAAGACCTGTTTGGCAGAGAGCTGCCGGGGAGCTTGGCAGAGCGGAGCAATGCCCTCGCTAACTTCATAGAGCAGGGCTCAGGCGACCAGCCGTCGTTGCTGTTCAAGCTCGGCGTGATCGAATGGGCCGCTGCCTCAAAGGGCGGGGATCGGCTGGCTCCTTTGACCAAGCGGGTCCCGGAGCTTGAAGCTAGCCTTGAAGGGGAAGCGATGAGCGAAAAGCCCTTAGCGATGCGGGTTGAGCGGCTTCTTTCCAAGGTTGTCTCTGAACCCTTAGCGGTACAGTCCGCGACGCTGCCGACTGATACGGTCGTGCGGGCCGAGCTGCTTCAAGACCTGAAACCGGCGACGACGAAAAAGGGAGACGTCATTCAGGCAGTTTTAACCCATGACGTGGTGATTGAGCCCAACTTGCTGGTTGCCCCCCGTGGCAGCCTGCTTCAGGGCGTTGTGACGAAGGTGAAAAAACCGGGAATTTTCGGCCAGCCGTCGGAAATTCGGTTTAACGTCGATAAACTTCTTCCGCTGGGGCCTGATCCGATCCCGCTCGCCCAAGGTGAAGCGTCGAAAAAAGCCGCTCAATTTGAGTTCAGTTACGCTTCCGCGGCTGGGGCGAGCATTTTAGGCGCAGCGGTCCTCGGTCCGGTTGGGCTCGTCGGCGGGCTGTTCGTCCGCGGCAACGCCAAGACCATTCCCGCGGGAACGGTGTTCTACGCCCAGACGGTTCAGGAGCAGAGCGTTCAGGCATACGTCGTCCCGGCGAGCTTAAACTCGATGCTTCAGACCAAGTTTATCGACGAAAGCGCCGGAAATGCAGGGAAGTCTCCAGCGGTGAAGTCCGGCGACGCGCCGAAAAAGCCGGCGTCTAAAAACGCCGATCGTGAGGTGGACAGCCTATGAAGCGATTCTTGGCCTTTATCGGGGCGGCCTGCCTTTTTTCGACGACAGCTCAGGTACCGGCTCAAGCGGTTAGCTTGGGGGGCATTCTGGGCGGGATTGTCGGCGGCTACGCGGTTGAAAAGTTTTCCGACCAGATCAACAAGTTCATCAACACCGTGACGTTCAACAAGGGGCTCGAATCTGAAAAATACACCAAAGTTGTGCCGATCCTCTCCCTTGGAAGCGGAGCCCGCATCGGAGCAGCTCAAGTCTCAGGTCCTAAGGCTGACGGGGTGCAGCGCTGCAAGGCAGTCGTTCAGCTGGAAGCGGACTTTAAGGACAAGGTTCGGGCTAAAATCCTCGTGCCTATTGACCAGATCAACGTGACCAAAGGCTTTAAACGGGTTCATGGTGTTGGGGTTTCGGCAATTATCGACGTTCGTCTGTGATTACCACGAGCCTCCCTGCAGAAAGGGAGGCTCGTTTACTCAAAAGCGCCGGGAGGAGAACGCGGCATGAAGCACATTCGGCTAGTCCTATTCTGCTGCGTTGGTTTGGGAGCCCTCGCAGGTGCTGGAGTCCTTTTGTACCGGGATCTTCGGCTGAATATTTTTGTAGGGGCGGTAAAGGTTGAAGATTCAAAGATTACCTTCTCTAACTTGAGTTTCTCCCGCCCCAGCGGGAACGACGTCTGGACGGTTACCGTTTCCCAAGCCGCCAGGCTGGCGGATCACGACGAGTTCGAGGGCGTCGAGGCGAGAGCGGAAAAAAGCAAAAAGACGCTCCATGCTCCCAGCGGAACCTACTCGGATAAAAATGGATTGGCGGTATTTCAGACCCCATCAGGGAGCTGGGAAAGGCCTGAAGGCCATCTGGAGTGGCAGAGCGGCTTGGTGGAATGGAAAAACAGCGCTGACACATGGAGCTTTTCTCAGGGCGTGAAATTGGAAGATCATCGGTCTGACGGGACTCTGGTTCGGCTGTTCTGCCCCGAGGGGCAGTGGAACGGGGCAGCCAAAACGTTGGCCCTTCAAAATCTCGCAGGAAATTGGGAAAGGCCCGATTCACCGGTGGACATGGCGTCGCCGGCCGCGACTTGGGCCCAAAATGAAGACCAGTGGAGCTTTCCGGATGGCGTTTTGATCGCGGCGTTGGGATACGGGTTGGTCGGAGACAGAGGAACAGTTCGGGATGGGCAGTTCGTTCATTTGGAAAATGGGATCATCATGTGGAGGTTCGACCGATGAAGCGTTGTGTTATTCTGATTGTCGCCGCCTATCTGCTATCTTCGGCCTGCTGGGCAGCTGCTCCCGTGCCCACAACTCTGAACGCCGACCAAGTGGAATACGACCAGAAATCAGGGCTTGCGACGGCGGAAGGGAACGCGGTTCTGATGTACTCGGGGATGAAGCTTCGCGCCAGCCGGATACGGATGAACACGAAAACTCAGCTCGTAGAGGCTTGGAGTGATTCTGTCGGAGAGCCAATCGTCTTCTCGTCAGGCCCGCAGATCGTTCGAGGAAAATACGCCGTCTATCAGTTGGACGAGAAAAAAGGGCAGCTGATCGAAGCGACAGGGCAGATGCCTGCAGGGTTAGGAACAGCTTACCTGAAAAGCCCTGAGGCTGAGTTAGCTCCGGTTCAAGATGCCCTTTCTCAGGGGTGGTTTAAGTCCCGTTACGCTCAAGAAACCACTCAAGACGACGTAGCGGTTAAAATGCACGATGTGATCGTCACGACCTGCAAACAGGTTCATCCTCACTATCACCTGAGAACCCGCCAAATGGTGATTGTCCCCGGCCGGTGGGTGATCGCCAAGAGCCCACGGGTATATCTCAAAGGTCACCTGGTTTTTATTTACCCGTTTGATCTCGTTATCAGCGGCACGGGCGGTCGCCGAAAGCCCTTTGCTCCCAGTCTGACGTACGACAGCAATCGGCAGTTCGGAATCGTCAGCAAGGGAGCGTTCTTCTGGACTGGGGGACAGCTTTCAATCGACATGTATCTATGGTCTCACGTTGGTTTTGAAGGCAAGGTTCGAGTGGACCAGAGCATCACGCCGTGGCTTTCTGCCTACGCGGAGGACAGTTACCAGTGGAACAAAGAGCTTGACCAGAAAAAGCTCCGTCCACGGTGGGGATTCCTTTTGGGCCATTCGGGCTGGAATGCGGAACTGTACTGGGCTGAGCGACAGACCCTTTCGGTTTACCGGCGCCCTGGTGAAGAGGCGTATGAGACGACGCTGTGGCGCAAGCCCGAGTTTAAAGTCAGCTCCCCGTGGGTTGGTCTGTATATAGGCAACTGGGGCCAGTACTGTCAGTTCGATGGCGTCTGGGGGCGCTATCAGGAAGCTGGACTTTATCGGGATCCGGCGTGGAGAACCCGGTGGGGCTGGGGAGGCCGGTACTTCACAGATTACGTTTTTAGTTTGGGGCGCGAGTGGACCGTCACGCCGTTTGTTGACGCGTCGTACCACCAGTATCACTACGACGTGACCGGCAGCCCGACTCAGGACGTGACGACCGCGAAGGTCGGCGTTCTTCTCCGCCATCGGGGGTTCTCTTTGGGGTTGGCATACCTGCGCCAGCGGGTCAGTGGAAGGTCTCCGTTCTCGTGGGATCGGTTCAGCGACGCGGATCAGCTGTACCCGCGGATCGGATTTGACGTGACCAGCCACTGGCACTTGGACGTGCAGGGACTGGTTGACCTGCGGGATTCGAGAGCAAGTGACGGTCACTGGCATCGGGAGCTCAAGTCGGTTGATTACCAGCTGATATACGACAATCACTGCTGCAGCCGATGGTGGTTCTTCGTCCATGATGACCTGACAGACAAGGATGACGATAAGTACGGCATCGCGTTTGAGGTGACTGCGTTCCCCGAGTCCCGGCAGGCCTTGGGCCTGGCGGGGATCTCCAACGCGTTCTCTAGGCCTGGTGTGCCGGCCCGAAAGCAGGCCAGCTCGACGAAGCACGTTCTGCCGCCAACGTTGGAAACGGAGAAAACTTCTGAAGAAGACGGCGTGTACGTCGGCCTATCGTCAGGGGAAAAGGGAACGGACGCCACGAAGGAAAAAACAGCAAAATGAACATAAAAAGCGGCCGGGCCTCACCGAAGGGGCGAGGTCCGGCCGCTGGGTTCTTTCTGTGACAAAATTAAATCGCGTTCGTCGTTATTAAATGACGTCTATTTTGAGGACCTTCAGTTTTCGTATGCCCTTGGGCGTCTTGACGATCACTTCGTCGCCTTTGTGTCGATTGAGGATCGCCCGCCCGACCGGGCTTGCCGAGGAAATTCGCCCCTCTTTGGGGTTAGCTTCCTTCGAGTTGACGATAGAGTAGACGAACTGTTTCCTGTAAGTCTGATCCATCAGGGTCACTTGGGTTCCCACGGCGATCAGAGAGCCGTCCAGACTCGACGAGTCAACGACCTCCGCGCGGTTGAGCTGGTACTCGAGAGACTGGATTTTCCCTTCCAGTTTGCTCTGCTCGTCCTTGGCTGCCGCGTACTCGGCATTTTCGCTCAGGTCACCGAACGACCGGGCCTCCTCAATGCGCTTGGCGATGCGGTACCGCTCCTCGCTTCTCAGGTGAATGAGCTCGGCCATCAGGGCGTCATAGCCCTGGCGGGTCATTTGAATTGATTCGTCGTTCTTTTTCGTTTCAGTCACGGTGGTCCCTCCGCTTTCGTGAAGAAGTAACAGCTATTATACCGCATGGCGAGCGGCTGTGAGAGGTCGCTTTTCCGGAGGAGAAAAATACATCAGTCCAAAGAAGGTATTTGATTGAAAAAAGACGAGGTAAAAGTTTCGGCGCCGCTTAAACCGGCGGTGAAACGCGCCCCCCGCCGGTCCGCTGCCGGACACAAGAGAACGTCTCGGCAGACGCTGGAGTTTATTCCGCTGGGCGGGCTGGGAGAAATAGGAAAGAACATGTACGTTCTGCGCTGCGGCGACGACATCTTGATCGTCGACTGCGGCATGATGTTCCCCGACGAAGAGATGCTGGGAATTGACTTTGTCATTCCCGATACGTCCTATTTGGACGAAAACAAGGATAAAATCCGGGGAATCGTCGTGACTCACGGGCACGAAGACCACATCGGCGCGCTGCCGTTTGTACTGCCTAAGTACGACGTGCCGCTGTACGCCACCCGCCTCACACTGGGCCTGATAGAGCACAAACTGACCGAGTCATCCCCCCGGTTTAAGCCCCAGCTGAATGAGCTGGCTGCCGGGGAGGAAGTGAAGCTCGGGTGCTTTACGGTTCGGTTTATCGCCGTCTGTCACTCCATTCCTGACGCCGTCGCCGTCGCCGTCGACACGCCGCTTGGAACGGCCATTTTGACCGGCGATTTCAAGCTGGATCCGACGCCAGTGGACGGCCGGGGGACTGACTACGCGACCCTCGCGTCGTTGGGGGCAAAGGGCGTGCTCCTCTTGGCGGCCGACTCAACGAACGTTGAGCGCCCAGGCTTTACCCCATCGGAGCAAACCCTCATCCCATCCCTGAATCGACTGCTTCGGGATTACCCCAAACAGCGTATCATTATTTCGTCGTTTGCAAGTAACCTGAATCGGGTGCAGCTGGTGCTGGACGCTGCGGCTCGATTCGGTCGCCACGTGGCTTTCGCCGGCCGGAGCATGGTCAACAACGTCGACATGGCGACCAAGCTGGGGTACTTAACGTCCGAGCCGGGCGTCGTTGTCCCTCTTCAGGAGATTGACCGATATGACCCTTCCGAGCTGGTCGTCATGACGACAGGCAGTCAGGGCGAGCCATTTTCTGGCCTTGTCCTGATGAGTACTGGCCAGCACCACAAGGTGAAGCTGACCGCCGGCGACGTGGTCGCCCTATTTGCCACGCCGATTCCGGGCAATGAGCGAACTGTGAGCCGGACGATCAACCGGCTGTTTGAGCTGGGCTGCGAGGTCCTTTACGAGAAAGAGCAGCAGCTTCACGTGTCGGGCCACGCGTCCCGGGAAGAGCTGAAGATCATGCTCAACCTGACCCGGCCGAAGTACTTCGTTCCTGTCCACGGCGAATACCGCATGTTGGTCCGTCACGGCAGGCTGGCTCAGGAGACCGGGGTCCCGGAGGGAAACGTCTTTTTGCTGCACAACGGCGACGTCCTGACGGTCACGTCGTCCGGCGCGTCGGCGGACAAGCAGGTTCCTGCTGGCGACGTGATGGTTGACGGACTCGCTTTGGGTGAAAAGGAAAGCTCTCTCGTGGGCGAACGGCAGGACCTGGCCGAAAACGGCGTGATGGTCGTCTCCATCGTCACGGACGCTTCCGGCGGCCTTGTCAGGGATCCTCAGTTCGAAAGCTACGGCCAGATCCATCTGGACGACGCGGCGGCTATCCGTCAGGAATTTGTCGACGCGGTCCGTCGGGCCGTGAAACGGTGCGGTAACGACGAAAGCTTGATACGGCGGCAGGTTGTGCTCCGGTGCAAGGAGCTGCTGCGCAAATACATTCACTCGTCGTCCTGTGTGATCCCTGTAATATCCAGACTCGAAAAGTAGCGCGGCAGTCCGCGAAGGGAGCTGTTAGGTCATGGGCAGTTGGGGAGTTTCTCTGGGTCAAGGGGTGCTTCAAGGGCTGACTGAGTACTTGCCGGTCAGCAGTTCCGGGCACTTGGCCCTTTTTCAGCACGCGTTCGGTTTTCAGGGGCCTGCGCTGGCGTTCGATCTGGTGCTTCATGTGGCGACAATGTTGGCGACGATTTGTTTCTTCGCTCGGGATATCGTCGGCCTGACCGGAGAGTTCGCCTCGGGATTCATTTCCCAGAACGGGCGCCGCTCCGACGGTTGGCGGTTCGGTTGGGCCGTCGTCATTGGGACGATTGTGACGGCCTGTATAGGACTGCCGCTGAAGCCGGTTGCCGAAGCTGTCGGGGATTCGCCTCGTCTGGTCGGCGTCATGCTCCTCATTACGGCCGGGCTGACAGCCCTGCCGATGGTCCTTTCCAGCGGACGGAACTCATTGAACTGGAAGATCGGCCTGATCGTCGGCATCGCTCAGGGAATCGCCGTCCTGCCGGGGATATCCCGGTCAGGCGCCACGATCGTCGTGGCCCTGTTCTGCGGTTTGGCGAAGGACGAGGCATTTCGCTTCTCGTTTCTGCTCTCTCTTCCCGCGATTCTCGGCGCGGCGCTGCTGGAGCTCCGCGACGTCTCTCTCTCTCTGCTGCCTTCGGGCTGGGTTCTCGGGTTTGCCGCGGCGTTTCTGTTCGGCCTGTTCGCCTTAGCTGTGGTTCGACGGCTTGTCACGAGCGAGAAGTGGATCGGCTTTTCCCTGTACTGTCTGATCATCGGGGTTACGGCAATCGTCTGGCCGTGGTGAGCCGTGAAAACGCCTGTCGTATTGGCGTCGTCCAGCCCGCGCCGCCGGGAACTGCTGGGGGCGTTAGGGTGGAGTTTCGAAGCCGTCGTGCCCAGTGCCGACGAGACTCGGCTGCCAGGCGAGACGCCTGAACAGCTGGTTCAGCGACTGGCGGCGGCTAAGGCGCGAAGCGTTGCGCCCTGTTGGCCGGGCTGCTGGATTATTGGCAGCGATACGGTAGTCGTCTGCGACGGGGAAATTTTTGGAAAGCCCCACAGCGACGACGAGGCCGCTGCGATGCTCTCCCGGTTGTCCGGCCGGTGGCACGAAGTCTGCTCCGGCCTGGCGCTCATCTCCCCACGCGGAGAGGCGCAGGTCGGCCTTGACCGAACAAGAGTCCACGTCAAGCCGCTGGCCGAGGCTGACATCGCGGCGTACGTGGCTTCCGGCGAGCCGAAAGGCAAAGCGGGCGGGTACGCCATTCAGGGCCGAGGCTCCCTGATGGTTGACAGGATAGACGGAAACTACTCAACAGTTGTCGGACTGCCGATGGCTCTGTTGGCTGATTTTTTCGTCCTTCAGGGCGGCAGCCTGTCCAAGCTGTGGGAGGTATAGAGTGAATACTAACGTCAAAGATTTGTTGAAAAGATTTGGCTGGTTCGGCGTAATCTGTTGTGCGGCCTTAATTCTTTCCGTTCCGTCGCTGTGGCGGCGCGTCTCTTGGGAGCGAAGCGTCAGATCTGCAGCTATTGTCGTTGACGGCTCTCATCTGGATGGGTTGGCCGGGACGCCCGATCGGTTTCAAAAGGTCGTCGATCTGCTGAGCGCCGGCGCTTCCGGGATTATGGCCTCAGAGGCCACAGGGGAGGCGCTGGCTCAGGGTGCGGTGGAAGGCGTTTCTTTGCTTTCGCTGATGTCCGCGCCGGAGCCCGTCGCGGCCGCTTGGGCGCACAACTCCGGAACGGTCATCAGGCTGAAGGCCCCGTGCGACGTGACCGAAAGCCTGAACTACCTGAAACGCCGTTTTCCCTCCGGGCTGGGAGTCGTGGCGGGGCAGGAAAGCTATTTTGTCCTGCCGTTTCAGCCGAGCGCCGTTCAGACCCTTGGCGTGCTTCCTGACCTATCCATGCTGAACTGGCTGAACAATCAAGGCGTGCCGGTCATCTATCGCCCGGCTCAAGGCGGCGAGAGCAGTTCGTCGCTCGTCGAAAGCACGTCGTTTCTCTTAGGCTTATACAAGAACATTAGAGTTCTCGCCCCAGCCGGCGACGTCGCCGCCGGTTACCCCAGCGTAAACTGGGGAAAGATTGTCCGCCAGTATGGGATCCTCGTCGCCCAAATTGAATTTTCAACCCAAGTAGGCGAGACCCTTGGGGTAAACTCAGCGTGGCCGAACGTGGTGAGTTTGCACAGCGTCACCGACGAAGAGGTCCTTACCAGAGGAATAGACCGGCAGACCATGCTCGAACGCATGGTCCGCGCTGCCGTCGAGCGGTCCGTTCGCCTGTTGGTTCTGCGCCCCGACCCGCTGAAAGGGCTGAATCAGTCAGTTGACGACTATGCGGCAGACATCAGGCGCCTTGGACAGATGCTGACGAGGGCCGGCATCGGCAGGGGATGGCCTGAGGGGTTCCCGCTCTTTGGAAAGATGATCTGGTCGGCGCTCGGTCTGGGGCTCCTGTCGGTTGCCCTTGTCCTGCGTCACGGCATGCGGTGGGTGGACGTCCAGTGGGTTCCAACCCCTTTGAACCTAGCCAAAACGGCTGCGGCCGGGGTTCTTTTGGGCGCAGTCTTTTACTTTGTCCCGATAACGGCCCGGCTGGCCGGAGGCCTCGTCACAGGACTTTTAGCCGCCGAGGCGAGCCTGACGGCGATGGAGTTGTGGCGCGCTCCCCTGAGGGGCGTGCTGGTGGCGCTTGCCATGGTCCTAGTCGGCGGGCTCGTTGTGGCGAGCTTTTTTTCCACGTCGGCCTACACCTCCCGGCTGGTGACGTTTTCCGGCGTAAAGCTCACCTTGCTGCTCCCGCTGGCTCTCGTTCTCCTGCTTGACCTGCAGAGCAGAGAGCACCCCGAGTCGCTGCAGGAAGTCCTGAACCGTCCGCCGCTGTGGGGTGAGATCCTTTTGGGCGTGGTGGTCTTGGCCGCCATGGCGGTCGTCGTCGTCAGGAGCGGCAACACGACGTTCGTCCCCGGCTTTGAGCGGACAGCTCGTCAGTGGCTTGAGTCGGTTTTAGTGGCCCGTCCTCGGAGCAAAGAGCTCCTTGTCGGGTATCCGGCGCTGGTGTTCTGGTACTTCCTCAAGCGGAACGGCCTGTGGGGGCACTATCGGGAGATCCTTCGGCTGGCCGTCACGCTTGCCTTTTCGTCGGCGATCAACAGCTTCTGTCACTTCCACACGCCGCTGTTCATGACAGTCCTTCGGGACCTCAACGGCTGGTGGCTTGGGCTCCTGTTGGGAGCGGTCTTGCTGGCCGCTGCTTTCTGGGGCGTGACATGGGGACGCCGGCTACTTGAACGGGGGCGTGGGGCGTGAAGAAGTCGGAAGCCGTGCTGGCGGGGTACTTTGGCTTCGACAACTTAGGCGATGAGCTGCTGCTACTTGGGACCGTCAGCCTGTTTGAACAGGCGGGCGTGAGTCGAAGCGAGCTGATTGCGGCGTCCGCGTCCCCTCAGAAAACGGCGGAAACGTACGGGCTTCGAACGGTTGATCGCTGGAATGTCCTGTCGCTGTTCAAGGCCCTGCGCGGAGCGCGGCGTCTCGTTTTTGCCGGCGGCGGCATTTTTCAGGATCGGACGAGTCTCCGGTCGGTTTTCTACTACGCTGGACTTGTGGCGCTGGCCCGGCTGGCCGGCTGCCGCGTTTGGGCGATCGGTCAGTCGGTCGGCCCTCTGGAAGGCGGGCTGGCCCGTTCCCTGACCCGCTGGGCGCTTAAACGGTGCAGTCTGCTGACGGTGCGGGACAGCGAGTCAGTGGAAGTCTGTCACCAGCTCGGCTTGGCCTGCCGTCTTGTCCCTGACCTTTCCTTGGCTCTGACTGGACTCGTCTCGGACGAACCCAGCGGCGGCGCGATGCTTTTAAACGTCCGTCCCGGCCACGACGATCTGGCGGCAAGTGCCGCCGCGGCGGCCGGTCAGGCAGCTCAGCAAGCGGGACTTCCCCTAATTGGCGTGGCAATGGCGCCTGAAGACAAGCGGGCCTTGGAGCAGGCCTGTCTGGTCGCCGACGTCCAATTAGCTGAAGTAGTTCAGCCGTCGGTTGACGACCCAACGGGGATTTTCGCCCGCGCGAAGGCGGCCTTCGGCATGAGGCTTCACTTTGGCGCTCTGGCGCTGCTGACCGGTCGGGACTATCAGGCCGTTTCGTACGACCCGAAAGTCGCCGGCTTTGTCCGCCAGTGGGGCGGGGCCGTCTGGTCCGGCGGTCCCGCCAAGTGCGTTCCGTGGAAGAATCGGCCTGCTTTGGCCGGCGCGGCGGAGACGCTGCGACGGGTCCTTCAGGAGGCGCTGACAAAGGAAGCTGGACGATGACTTCCTCTGAGCTGGAGCGAATTGCGTCGGATGTGCGCGGCGACGTGGTGAGAATGACCGCTGGACTTCCGCCAGCGCGGATAGCGTCAGCCCTTTCGGCGGTTGACCTTTTTGTCGCCCTGTACTGGGGAGTGCTGAACGTCGATCCAGTCCATTTAGGCGCTTTGGACCGGGATCGGCTGATCATGGCCGATGACCGGCTCGTTCCGGCCTATTACGCTGTTCTGGCTCGCCGAGGCTTTTTCGGCCGGCAGAACCTGTGGTCATGGGGAAAGCTCGGCAGCCTGCTTCAAGGACTGCCGGACGATCGGCACACGCCGGGAATTGACGGGCCGGGAGGAGCCTCTTCCCTGAGTTTGGCCCTGGCATACGGCATGCTCCGCGGAAACGTCCGGCCTGTGAAGGTGTTCTGTCTCGTGAAAGCGGAAGAGTTTCAGGTTGAAACCTTCTGGAAGACGTGTCAGGCCTTAGGCGGCGCTGAAAAAACGCCTAAAATCCTTACTGTCACAGAAAACGGTGCACCGCGCCGGACGGCGGACGAGCTGGCTCAGATTGGCTGGGCGACGCGGGAAATCGACGGCCACGACTTCGAGGCGATGGGGCGCGCGTTCAGCTCTTCCGCTCAGTCCGAAGTCCTGTTCTGCCGCTGCCGCTCAGGCAAAGGCGTGTCGTTTCTCGAACAGCCCGGCCGTTTTTCTGAGAAGCCAATGTCCCAGCTTGACCGAGAGCAGGCGATCGGCGAACTGGAAAAACGGCCTTCGCCTCCGGAGGAGGAAATATCATGGACGTTTTAGTTCGGCAGGGACTCGCTCAGACGCTGGTTCAGCTGGCCAATCGGACGCCGGACATGAGGATCCTCTGTTCCAGCGGCCTCGATCGGGAACTGACGGCCGGGCTGGAGCGGAACCTTCCTGCTCATACTGAGAAAGCGATTCCGTCCTCTGAGGCTCTGGCCGCGCAGGCAGCTGGGCTTGTCCGGGCGGGGAAGCAGGTATGGTGCCTCGGCCCGTCGGTGGAGCTCGTCGCTGAAGCGTACAGCGCCCTTCGGGTTCTTTCCGCGTTTAACGGGCTGTCGGTCCGGCTTGTCTCAACTGTCGCCGGCCTTTCTGGCTCGTCAGAAGGAGCGGTGTCTCAAATGCTTGAGGATATTCCGCTCATGCGCTCTCTTCCCGGCATGACCGTTCTGATGCCGTCGGACGGCCCCTCGGCCCGCTTCCTGCTGGCTCATGCGTCCGGCGACGCTGGCGCCTCATATATTCGCCTGCCGTCGGCATTCCCGGCCCAGGACCTTTCCCGTCCCTTGCCGTTGGACGAGGAAAACTGGCGCGGGATGGCCCTGACCGACGGGAGCGATGTGACGATTTGCGCTTGTGGTATGATGATCCGGGAAGCGCTGAAGGCTGCCCAAGTTTTGGCGCGGCAGGGAATCGGCGCCAGCGTGGTGGACGTTTTCTCGCCGACGCACCTGCCGGAAGACGCGATCCTTTCGTCAGCCCGAAAGACCGGCTGCGTCGTTACGGTGGAAGAAGGCCGGCAGGCCGGCGGCATGGGAGAGGCGGTTGCTCAGCTGCTTTGCAGCGCCTACCCGGTTCCTGCCAAGAACCTGTCGATTCGCGATCGGGCTGGACAATCCGGCCTGTGCGATGAGCTGTTGGAGTACTATGGCCTATCGAGCCGGGATATCGTCACAGCGGCTGTTCAAGTATGGGCCATGAGGAGGCGGTAGAGTGCAGGTCGAAGCGATTGGGCTCAGCAAGGTATTTGACCCGAATATTCGGGCTCTTTCCGAACTGAACGTTCAAATAGACGAAGGGGAGTTCGTCTACCTCATTGGTGAGACCGGTTCGGGGAAGACGACGTTCATGCGGATGATGACCCGGGAAGTTCTGCCGTCGTCCGGCAGAATCTGCGTCGGCGGCGTGGATCTGCGGCGGATTCGCCGCTCAGATCTGCCGTATTTTCGCCGCGACGTGGGAGTCGTCTTTCAGGACTTCCGGCTTTTGCCCCAGCTGACCGCGTGGGAGAACGTCGCCTTCGCGTTGGAAGTCTGCGGCGCCCCTCTCAGAGAGATCCGGGACAGGACCGATGAGATCGTGGACCGGGTCGGCCTGTGGAACCGGCGGGACATGCGGCCCGACCAGCTTTCCGGCGGCGAGCGTCAGCGCGTGGCCATTGCCCGGGCAATCGTCAACAGTCCCCGGCTGTTTTTAGCTGACGAGCCGACGGGCAACCTTGACCCGCATACCGCCCAATACGTGATGAAGCTCATGCTGTCGATACACGCCGCCGGCACGACCGTGATCGTGGCCACTCACGACCACGACATGGTGGACACGTACCGCCACCGGGTCATTGAGCTTCACCAGGGGCGCTTGGTGCGCGACGAGCGGAAAGGGAGGTACAGCAGCGATGGGAACTTTTAGATACGTCGTCCGCGACGCCTTCCGAATTACCGGCCGCCATTGGGGCGTGAGTCTGCTCACGTTGCTGACGGCGACGGCTCTCTTCTTGCTGGTCGGCTGCAGCGCTGTGTTCTCTCTTTCAGTGCGGTCTCTGGCGCGCCGAGTGGAGAGCGATCTGGTCGTTCAGGCGTTCTGCGCTTCCGAAGCGGACGCCGCGGCGGTCAGCGAGAGGATGAGTTCAGTGCCAGCCGTCGTCTCCCGGCAGGTCGTGTCGCCTGACGAAGGGCTGGCTCGCCTGAAAGAAAAGCTGGGCGCCCAGTCTCAGGCCATAGCGATGGCCGGGGCGAACCCGCTCCCCTGGGCCGTTGAGCTGCGCGTCGCCCGAGCTGGTCTGATGCCTGACGTGGTCCGTAGTTTGTCCCAGATGAGCGAAGTAACAGACTTTATCTACGCCGGCGGCCTAGCTGACCGGCTCAGTCGGCTGTCGTACATGACGACTCGGGTTGGCGTCGCGATCGTAGCGTTGGCGTCGCTGATCTGCGCGCTGGTGTTTTACAACACGGTCCGAATAGCTATTGACTCACGGCGGCGGGAAATTGCCGCCATGCTCCTTGTCGGCGCGACTCGAACCTACGCCGTCGCTCCCTTTGTCATTCAAGGCATGATGCTTGGCGTCGGCGGGAGTCTGCTGGCAAGCGGCGCGCTTTTTGCCGGGTACGGTTCGGCTGTGGCGGATATCAATGAAGTCCTTCCGTTTCTCGGGCTCGTTCCCGATTACAGCGGGCTTCGTTCTGTCGTCCTCCTTCTCATGAGCGGCGGGTTGGCGCTCGGTTGGCTCTGCAGCCTGCTGGTCGCCGACCGGTTCGTCCGCCGGGCGGCGAAGCCGCTGTGACGATGCGGCGCTGCCTGCTTTTTGCCGCTGCGGCGCTCATCCTTTCCGGGAGCGCGTGGGCGGAGCCCGACTTGGACAGTCAGATCAAAGCTCAGCAGGATGAATTGGATCGGGTAAGCCGAATGACCCAGTTCCACCAGACCGAAATTCAAACGGTCAGACAGCAACAAAAAACGTATTCTGGCCAGCTCGAACAGCTGGATCAGAAAATGGCCGTCTCCCGGCAGAAAATCAACCTTCTTTCACTGCAGATTCGCAAAAACGACGAGGAGACCAAACGGCTTTCCCAAGAAATCGTGCAACGCACCGGGCGGATCGAAGAGCTTCAGAAGCTGCTCAACGAAAGGCTCGTGGCAATCTACAAGTACGGGACAGTGGCGGACTACAACCTGCTGCTTTCTGCCAGCAGCGCTGTTGAGCTCGGCTCGATAACCTACATGCTGGGACGGATCGCCCAGAGCGACCAAGCGATGATCACCGAACTGGCGTCGGAAAGAAAAAAGCTCTCCGAAGACAAAACGGCGCTGGAAACGAACCGCGCGCAGCTGGAAGGACGGAGAAAGGCCTTGGCGACTGAAGAAAGCCAGGCGAGGAAAGACGCCCAAGCAAAACAGTCCGTCATGGCACAGCTGGAGCAGAACGAGAAAGCCCATCAGGCCGCGTTGGAAGAGCTCAAGAACAACCAGCTGGCCCTGCAGAGGACCATTGACCGGCTTTTGGCACAAAAGGCTGAAGAGGCCCGACGGCGTCAAACCGAAGGCAGGCCTGCCATGCCGACGGTCGTCCACAAAGGGAAGCTGGCTTGGCCGTTAGACTCGCACAGGATCAGCAGCCCATTTGGCCCGCGCATTCATCCCAAGTTCAAAACCCGGAGCATGCACACCGGCATCGACCTGCCGGCGCCCAAAGGCACCCCGGTTAAGGCCGCCGGCGACGGAGTTGTGCTCTATGCCGGCTGGATCAGAGGCTACGGCCAAATCGTTATTCTTGACCACGGCAATCAAATGTCGACGGTGTACGCCCACCTGAGCGCCATCACAGTGCAGGAAGGCGCAAAAGTGAGCGCCGGCAGCACGGTCGGCCGGGTCGGAAGCTCCGGCGTGGCCACGGCGACGCACCTTCACTTTGAAGTTCGGATCGGCGGAACGGCGAAAAATCCAGTAGACTATTTGCCTAAATAGAGGAGATACATATGAGTTCAAAATGGCTTCGTTCTTTTATCACGGGTGTTGTGTGCTTTTGTGGGGCCGCCGTCCCGGCGGCCTGTCAGGGCGCCACGTGGGATCAGATAGTTCCGTTTACCCCAGAGGAACTATGGCTGATGAAACAAGTCCGCACGATCATCGAAACGTATCAGGTTGACGGCGCCCAGAAGCCTGCCAAAGACCAGGACGCTGTCTATGGCGCAATCCGCGGCATGGTGCAGGCGTGGAACGACCCGTACACCCGTTTTGTCACACCGAAGGACTTGGAAGAGGAAGAGATGAACATCAAAGGCGAGTACGGCGGCATCGGACTCGTCGTGTCCCAAAAAGATAACATGGTCGTCGCCATCAACCCGATTGACGATACGCCGGCGTTCCGAGCCGGCTTCAAGACCAACGACGAGATCGTCAAAGTAGACGAGACGAACGTGGTTGGCAAAAAACTGGACGAAGTGGTTAAAATGCTTCGCGGTGAAGCGGGCAAAAAGGTCACAGTTTGGGTGCGCCGCAAAGGCGTCGACCAGCTGCTGGAAATGAGCATGATACGCGAGAACATCAAGCTGGCGTCAGTGAAATTCACCGTCGTCGGCGACCGCGTGGGATACCTGCGGCTCAGCCAGTTTATCGCCACGTCGGCTGATGACCTGAAAAAGGCCATCAAAGCCTTGGAGCGAAAAAAGGTCAAAGGGTACGTTCTGGACCTGCGAAACAACGGCGGCGGTCTGCTTGACGCTGCGACGGCCATCTGCGACTTCTTCCTGGACGACGGCCCTATCGTCTCCACCAAAGGACGGGTTGAAAAAGCCAACGACTCCATCAGCGCGACGCCCGGAACTCTCACGTCCAAACCGCTGGTCATCCTGATCAACGGGGGCAGCGCCAGCGCCTCGGAAATCGTCTCCGGCTGCCTGCGGGACCGCGGCCGGGCGATCCTTGTGGGGGAGAAGAGTTTTGGAAAGGGCTCAGTCCAGACCCTGTTCAACTTGGCTGACGGCGCCGGACTCTACGTCACCATCGCCCGGTACTACACGCCAAGCGGCGAGCTGATCGACCACGTGGGCCTGACGCCGGACATTGAGGATAAGCTGCCTGAGGAAGAGAAAACCGCTTCTCAGATGGACGCCGAACAGAAAGAGAGTAAGCGCGAACAGGCGGCGTGGGAAGAAATGACCCCGGAAGAGAAAAAGGCCGAAAGCGACAGGAAGTGGCTGAAAGCCCTCGGCGAGGACCAGCAGCTTAAAAAGGCGGAAGAAATCCTCGATCGGCTTGTCGCCGGCGAAACTAGGGAACAGATTGTCCCAGCGAAGCCGGTCCAGCCGGCTGCAGGCGAGCAGGTTGACGCCGGGAAGGAAGCGCCCAAGTCCTCCGAGAAAACTTCAGAAAATCAACCGGTCAAAAAGCCTGACGCGAAGGAGCCGGCGCCCCTGAAGAAATGAGGCGTCCAACCTTCATTGCCTGCGCTGTCCTGCTTGCTGTCATAGCCTTGGTCTCCATTTCCTTGGCCCTGGCCCGGCCGGCGCCGCAAAAGCAGCCTCTGCCCGTGCTGGTCATTTCAGGCGGTGCAGAAGCTCCTTCAGGCGAAGCCCCGCAAAATTTGGGGACCCTTCCCAGCCCTGAGCCCACGATCGTTGAGCCGGAGGCGGGCAGGGAACCGGGAGAACGGAGCGGCAAAGCCCTGATGGCTCTCGTGATCGACGACTTTGGGACCAGCCTGACGATTGCGCAACAAATTGCTTCCCTTGGCGGCCCCAGCCGGTCGTTCACATGGGCCATCATGCCGGACTGTTCGGCCAGCCTGAGCTGCGCCCATCTGGCCGACAAAATCGGCCAGCCGTACATCGTCCACCTGCCCATGCAGGCGATCATTGATCCGGCCGGCCATCGGGACTACCTCATTGGGACGGACAGCTCACCGGAGCAAGTTCGGCGTCAAGTCGAACGGATGCGCAGTTTGTTTCCCCGAGCTCTGGGGGTGAACAATCACCGAGGATCCAAGGCCACGTCAAGCCAGAACACCATGGAAGCCTTCGGGGCCGCCATGGCCGACCAGAACGGCTGGGGTTTCCTTGACAGCCGGACGTCAGGCAAATCGGTAGCCCGGAGCACCGTCGCCAAGTACGGCGTCCCGGCCTTGGCAAATATGGCGTTTATCGATGGGGTCAGCAACTTGGACTACATGAAAGGGCAATTCGCCAAAGCGCTTCGCATAGCTCGAAGCCGTGGCGTCGGAATAGCCATCTGTCATGCCCGAACCGGCACGCTGCCGTTTTTGCGGTGGGTCTGTTCTCAACAGTTTGGCGGCGTGCAGTTTGTCCCATTGCATCAGCTGTGGTTCCCCGAAGAGGGGGCTAGGAGGTAAGAAGAATGAAAGGTTCGGTAATCGCGTTAATCGGCGCCCAGTGGGGCGACGAAGGCAAGGGCCGTATCGTCGATTCTCTCGGTGCGGGGGTGGACGTCTTTGCTCGCTTCCAAGGCGGGGCCAACGCTGGACACACAGTCATCGTCGGCAAGGAAAAGTACGTCTTTCACCTGCTGCCCTCGGGCATGCTCTACGCCGGTAAAACCTGTGTCATCGGCAGCGGCGTCGTCTTTGACCCTGACACGTTTGAAGAGGAAATCACCGCTCTCAATAAAAAAGGCATGGATCGGGCGCGCCTTGTCATCAGCCGGGCTTGCCAGGTCGTTATGCCGTATCACAAGCTGCTCGACCAGGCTCAGGAAAAACGTCGCGAATCCACCGGCCACAAAATCGGCACGACTGGCCGGGGAATCGGCCCGTGCTACGTGGACAAGTACGCCCGCACCGGCATTCGGGTAGAAGACCTTCTGGATCCCGATCTGCTCCGGACCAAGCTGGAATCGGCGCTGGACGAGAAGAACCTTCTTCTCACCCGGGTGTATGACCAGCACCCGCTGCCGTTTGACGAGCTGTACGAAAAAGCCCTGAGCTGGGGGCGGCGCTTAAAAGCGTACGTCGCCGACGCGTCCTATGAAGTCAACGAAGCCCTGAACGACGGACAGACCGTCCTGCTGGAAGGAGCGCAGGGCACTCTGCTTGACGTCGACTACGGCACCTATCCGATGGTCACCAGCTCCCACACAGTTGCAGGATTCGGCCCCGTCTCGCTTGGGATTAGTCCAGCCAGCGTGAGCCGGGTCATCGGCGTCGTCAAAGCGTACGCCACTCGAGTGGGCAGCGGCCCGTTCCCCACAGAAGACACCGGCGAAGACGGAGACGCGCTTCGGGCCGGCGGCGGCGAGTACGGCGCGACAACCGGCCGGCCGCGCCGTTGCGGTTGGCTGGACTTGGTTGCCCTTCGGTATGCCGTCCGTATTAACGGAATCACCGAACTGGCCCTGACCAAGCTCGACGTGCTGAGCAGTTTTGACACAATCCGGTACTGCAACGGCTATACGGCCGGCGACGGAGAGGCTCCAGTTCAGTTCCCCGCGTCGGAAGCGGGCCTGTCCCGAGTTCAGCCCGTCTACTCCCAGGTTCCGGGCTGGAAAACGGACATCTCTGCGGCTCGGACACTAAACGACCTGCCCCAAGCGGCGCGGGACTACGTGGCCCTCATTGAAAAAGCAGCGGGCGTTCCGGTCACCATGATCGGCGTCGGCAGCGAGCGGGATCAGTACATCTCCGTCAAGAAGTAACGTATTCCTGAAATAAAAACTTGCACATTTCCCGCTGAACCGATATAATGCCCTGTGTTCGGGCGATTAGCTCAGTGGAAGAGCGCTTCCTTCACACGGAAGAGGTCACAGGTTCGAACCCTGTATCGCCCACCATCAAAAATAGAAGCCCCGCCGGGTTGCTCCCGGCGGGGCTTTTTTATTGGCGCTCAAAACGGGTGCATTTTAATTGTTAACGCACGCGGTATCGCGATATGAAGAGTCCCAGAGCGTATGGTGAATTTTAATAGTCCGTCTCTCGATTAGAAACGCATAAGCTGTTGCTGGAAGTGATGATGAAGCTTCTGGTGTAATGACTGTCGCAGCAGCTTTAGTACTTCTCACTTAACTCGAGCCGAGCCACGGTCGATTTTTGGACTAAGGCTCGAAGGGCCTGCTATGCATCTCAATACGGTTTTGATAAAAAAATTCAACTTACCCTTTGACATTTTTCGGAGGGGGGTATAAGTTAACAAGATTATTCATTGCTAATTCATTGAGTGGTCTGATTATAGCTTTATTTGAGTAAAGCAAGAAGGCAACGCGTAATTTTTACAAAATTATATTATGTCCTACCTATGGAGACGTTTGCCATGGCCACTGTTGTAGGTGAGACGCTTTGCTGACAGCATCGACTTTGGCTGAAACGTTCAATTCAGTCCGCGCGGAAGAGTCGCACGATGAAAGAGACTAAAGCCACAGCGGAAAAATTCCGATATCTGAAACAGAAAACGCCGTCTAAAAGGTTGAAGACAACTTAGCTGTAACGCTCCCAGAGAGGGTCTTTCGCGAGCAGGAATCTAGAGAATCTTGCAAACGCGACGGCGGAAAGAATACGAATGAGTGGCATTTTTGCTGGCAGATAACTAGGCGAATATTTCGGCAGTCTCGCTTGTAGTCTGTGACTTGGACTCATTATGGGCAGCGAAAAAGAGCATGAATATGAAGTATCGGAGTACTTTCATGCGTATTTATCTACTGGGAAACTGAGTTGCACTGAAGCTCAGAAAACTCTGAACGGTTACACTCAGTGTTCATGCTCTTGCCGTTAAGGGTAAATATTGCAAGTGGTTTGTGGAATTCTTCTGAACAACGGTCGTTACACAAAAAGGAATATCTCACAAGATATTTTTTGGGGTAACTGTGTTAAACCTTCGCGTCAGTGTTGAAGATGGGCTAATTCATGCATGAGACGGAAACATGTGCAATAGAGATTCAGGCTAACGCCGCATTCTCGGCGGTATTTTCTTGTCATGTTTTGGCAGTGGAATAAAAATGAATAAATTTGCGCTAAAAGGAGGGGTGTTTCCGACAATTTAGTTATTAATTTTTGAGGACTGTTTCAGGCGCTCAAAGTATGCAAATTAAAAGAATAGAGGGGCTATTTTGGAAAACTGGGGATTGATTTCTGTTGTTCCGGTAACGGTTCTGTTTATTGTGGCTTTTGCTACGAAGAAGTCTCTCGAGCCTTTGCTTGTCGCGGCATTGGTCGGACATGTTATTTTGTATAAGGGATCTTTTATCACCCGTTGGGTAGCAACCCTATATAAAGTTATGGGTTCATCCCATATGATATGGCTTATCCTCGTGGTGACCTTATTTGGTGCCCTGATTGCCTTGCTGGAAAAATCAGGAGGCTTGCGTGGCTTTACAAAAGTGGCGCTGAAATATACAAATACTCGCAAAAGGTCTTTGGTCATCACGTGGCTTTTGGGTTGTGTATTCTTCCTCGACGATTATCTTCACAACCTGACCGTCGGGCCGACTATGATGGGGGTTGCCGACTCCCATGGTATTAAGAGAACGGAGTTGGCCTATATTGTTAACGCCAACGCAGCGAACCTTTGCTGTGTAGTTCCTATATCCTCATGGGTCGTTTTCTTTGCGGGTCTTCTGGAAACTTCCGGTTTAACTGTTAACGGAACAGGCTATAACGCGTATCTGGCTATCATTCCATATCTGTTCTACTGCTGGTTAGGAATGCTAGTCTCCCTGTTCTTTGCCATCGGCATCATTCCTGCTATTGGCGCCATGAAGAAAATATCTCCTGTCTTGGTCAACGAGGAGACTGAAGAAGAGCAAGACAAGCCGATGTTGCTCAACTTCCTGCTGCCTGTCATCACGCTCGTTCTTGTCACTCTTCTATGCGAAAACGAGATGCTTTACGGAATTCTGGCAGCGATCGTTGTCTGTCTCGTGGTCTTTATGGCAACGAAGACCATGACGTACGACGAGTTCTTCAAAACCCTCATGCAGGGCATGAAGAATATGGTGTTTATTGATACGCTGCTCATCGTCGCTTTTACTCTGAAAGATGCAAACGACACGTTGGGGCTTGCAAACTATATTATCAGCGTCGTCAGTCCTATCATGAAGGGCGGATTACTTCCCGTGGTTACCTTCATCGTCTGCATGATTTATGCTTACGTTACCAGCTGCTTCTGGAGCATGGCGGCTGTTATGTTGCCAATAGTTATTCCTCTTGCGCAGGGTATGGGCGTTAACGTATTCTTAACTGTCGGTGCCGTGTTCTCAGCAGCAGCATTTGGCTCTCAGACTTGTCTGTTTTCCGATGCGCTGATCATGAACAGTGGAGCGCTTAACATCACTACTGCAGATCACGGTATGACGACGCTTCCTTACGCACTTATCGGCGCCGGCGTCGCGTGCGTGCTGTACGCAGTTGGCGGTTTTGTCCTTTAAATCAGGCGAGCGTTCTGAAAGGGGCCAGTATTATGGAAGCTGACTTGATTATCACCGGCGACCATGTTTTTACCGGTCTTGAAGATTATCCTGTTCGGAAAGCTGTTTGTATAAGAGGCAACAAAATTATTAGCGTGTGTTCGCCCGAAGAAGCCCGTGAGTATATGGGGGCTGCCACAGTTGTGAAGGAGTATCCAGAGCAGTTGATCATGCCCGGTTTTTTTGATGGGCATGTGCATGCGTTCCTTGGTGGAATCTTTGCCCGAGCAGTTGACCTCTCCAAATGCAGGAGTGAAGCTGAGGCCGTTGACACAGTGAAACTCTTTGCTGATGCCCATCCTGAGCTGCACTGGATTGTGGGTACTGACTGGTCAAATCTTACATGGGGAACGCAGAACAACCCAAGCAAGCATTCACTTGATGCGAAGCTCCCCGATAAGCCAGTATATCTAATCAACCTCGAGGGCCATTCAGCATGGATAAACTCTGCTGCCATCAAAGAGAGCGGCATAGCAAACCACAAGGAGCTTAAGCCGGAGCTTTTAGAGCGGGACAAAAACGGCGAGCTGACGGGGTATATTTCTGAAGAGTCTATGCTCGTAGTGGCTGCTTTAGCTTTTGATATGCCCATGTGCGTGCAGGGCGAAATCCTCCAAGAATTTTTAGACAAAGCAAAAAAACTTGGAGTCACAGCCATAAGCAATATCCAGTGCTACCAGGGATCTGATATTGACATTGGCAACCTGGAAATACTTCGGGAGTTTGAGCGCGAAGGAAAATTAACGACGCGTTTCTTTGTGGCTGTGGGGCTGACGGGTGACTTAAAGCGTCCTCGGAAACTGCGCGAGATGTATCATTCGGATGTTTTTTCGTTCTCAGGGCTGAAACACATAGTAGACGGCACAGCCACGGGCTGGACAGCTTTAATGGTTGATCCTTATTCAGACAAACCGGACAGTATTGGCTCAAGCCGTATTACTAAAGAAGAGCTTGAAAAAAGGGTTGTCGCTGCCGACAAGGAGGGATTCCGCGTTCGAATGCACGCCTGCGGCGACGGTTCTGTCAGACGTGCCTTGGACTGTTACGAAAAAGCACAAATTGAAAATGGGAAACGCGACTCTAGGCACACGATAGAACACATTGAGATCATTAAGAAAGAGGATATTCCGAGATTTGTGCAGCTCGGAGTTGTGGCCTCTATGCAGCCGAACCACATTTCATTGTGCGACAGCTTTGATGATAACCCGTATTTTGACAGGCTTGGTAAAGACCGAGCCGCAGGTACTTGGCCTATACGTTCAATAATGGAAACCGGCGCACATGTTCAGTTTGGGACGGATTTCCCAATTTACGAACTCAACCCAATGCTAGCTGTATTCCGCGCTACCACACGGCTTTATAATGATGGTAAGCCTAGTGGAGGCTGGAATCCCAGCGAAAAAATAGGGCTGAGTGAGACGCTCAAAGCCTATACCTATGGTTCAGCCTATGGCGCTTTTATGGAAGACAAGTTGGGGACATTAGAGTGCGGCAAATACGCTGATATCGTCGTCCTAGATAAAAACCTATTCTCCCTTGACGATCCATGGCAGATACTTGAAACGAAACCTTGTCTCACAGTCTCTAACGGTCGGATAGTTTTTGAGTCTTAGAATATATCCGTAAAGATTATAGTCCTCACTGGATATGGTCCTAAGCTACGAGAGGTTTAGCGTTTGTGCTGAATCTCTCGTTTTTTGTTGCCGATACATGGCTTTGAGGATAACACGAATAATTGATCCGACTTGATTGAGAGAAAAATTTTCCAATTCATTGCTGAGGCATTTTTCGCTTCTTCCCCTGACGATTTCATCAAGCACAGCTGATGAGCCAAACCGCGAGTTCATAATATAAAACTTACTTCGTCGATTTCTAAAAGGTCGCTTTTATACTCAGTAATTAAAAACGGGATTAATAAGACAAAGCCATGGCTTTATCATCTTAACGGAGGCGTTGCAGAATTATTTTCGAGTGGATATTTTTATAAACAATTCAGAGATTAAAGCGTTTCTTCCGTGTACAGCAAATAACAAATAACTTGAGATGTCCTTCCGCGATGAAGAGTGAGAACGCTCATTCGGAAAAAGAAATAATTATGAAGATACTGATGTTTTTGAGCGAATATGCTTGCAGTCGGTAGTATGTCTTCCCATTTGCCCCCAGTCACAGCAAGTTTCAAAAAAATGCAAGATCAGAAATTGTTTAATTGATAACAACAAATGGCACCACGTTTTCCCGGAGATAAGAGGTATCAAATTTCGGTGAATATAGCCTCAAAGAAGAGTAGAGATTTGACATGTCTACGGCATCAGCTTAACAGAGCTTGTATCATTAGATCATTAAAAAAGAAGCGCCGCTTCCGGTTGGGCGGAAGCGGCGTTCACAAAGGAGGGCGCGTGATGAAGCTGTCTTGCTGCGCTGCGCTTTTGCAGGCTGTTGCGGCGCAACCTGTAAAAGACATACGAATCCTACAGCTGGAAGCTATCCTTTTCATCGAAAGTACCACGAATTGGCAGGTCAGGATAAATATGCAGTTTTTATTCGCTTCAGCAAATTTAACAGCGGTTGTGCCCGCTGGACGGCGGGGCTCGCGGCGGCAAGGGCAGCTGTTTTATGGTTCAACAGCTTCGGCGGTTGCACAGCCAGAACAAACGGACTGGACAAACGGAGCGGCGGGAAGGACTGGCTTTTCCACAACGCTCGGGAGACTCATGGACGAACCAGCCGATTGCCGAGGTATCAGACGGCCTTTCCTTGACGCTTGAGTAACTCGTATAATACAAGAGACGAAGGCGAGTTGCTGGGATCCGATTTGTCGTTGGGGCGGTGTCGGCTCTCAACGGCTGAGGATGAAGCGGGGAAAAGGAGGCGCAGGCATGGTTGACCAAAGCCGTCTCGGGGCAGCGAAGGTGCTGTGGGACCATTGGCGGTTTGAGCCGTGGCAGAGTGGCACGGCCGAGGGATTATATCGGAAGGTGACGTTTATCAAGGCGGGGATCTTGGGCGAAGTCGGACGGTACTACGTGAACGACTTCATCGTCTGGCGGTACGAGGACGGCGACGTGAAGCGTCTCTTTCGGGGAACGAAGCACCAGTCGGAAGTCATGACTCACCGATACCTGTTCGTCTCGTCGGGGGGCCAGAACTTTGAAAGGAAGCGGTCCATCTGGCTGGGGTTCGGCGGGTTTGTTGAGGCGTACGGGTATGCTCTGGGGAGCGGTTCTCCGGCGAAGGGCGTCGTGGACTTGGCCTATCTGGTCGACCAAGCTGTGGGCATCGCCGACGGAACTCCGGCCGGACTTCAGCCGGATATCGAGAGCGTTGCCGCAGAGGTGGCGGCAAGGAGTCAGGAGGTTCACGAGCGGGATTCCGTCTGAATTTGGAAATATGCGTGATAAGTTAGTTCAATTTTCCTTTGATGAGGACTTCCCTGAACGGCAATAACGCGGTAAAATATACGTAATCCCTCCGAGATGGCGGTCTGTGCAGGGGCGGAGGGCAGAAGACGAAAGTCTGAAGACTTACTTGGAGGTGGGAGAATTGACGTTCGCGTTGATGTTCATCTGTGCAGCCGCTGTGTTCCTCGTTGGCTTTAAGTTCTACGGGCGCTTCATGTCCGAGACGTACGGCCTTTCAAACGATTGTGAAACTCCGGCGGTTAGGCTGTATGACGGGATTGACTACTGTCCGGCGCACCCGGCAGTCCTTCTGGGACACCACTTCTCGTCCATCGCAGGCGCCGGCCCGATCACTGGGCCTATCGCTGCTGCCATGGTCTGGGGCTGGTTCCCCACGCTGATTTGGTGCATGGTTGGTTCGACGTTCTTGGGCGGCCCGCACGATATGGGCTCTCTGGTCGCGTCGCTGCGCCACGACGGCAAATCGATCGGTGAGGTTATTGAGCACTGGATGGGGCGGACCGGCAAGATCCTGTTCCTTTGCTTCACCATTCTGACGCTGATCCTCGTCGTCGCCGTGTTTCTTGCCCTGTCGGTCGGCACGTTCGTCAACGACGCGGCAGTGGCCTTCGTCTCCTGCTTGTACATCGGTCTGGCGGTCGTCGCCGGGCTTTTGATGTACCGGACCAAGCTTCCGCTCTGGGTGACCACGGTGGTCATGCTGGCCATCATCGGCTACGCCTGCGTGCACGTCTCTCCCGAGAACACGCCGGCTCTGACCGAGGCGTTCAAGCATCCGTTCAGCTCGTTTGTCTCCTATCTTCCCACCACTGGACTTGAAGGGGACGCTCTGACGGCTGCTATCAAGGCCAACGCGGCCAAGTCCACGCTGGTTTGGTACTGGGTGCTGTCCATTTACATCCTGTTGGCTTCCATTCTGCCTGTGTGGCTTCTGCTTCAGCCTCGCGATTACTTGGCGTCTTACTTCCTGTATTTCGCGGTTATCGTCGGCGCCATCGGCATGCTCTTCGGGTCGCACCTGAACAGCAACACGATTATGAGCTACGACGCGTCGAAGCCTCTCATGGGCCTGTCCAACGTGGGCATGTGGCCGATGCTGTTCATCACCGTGGCCTGCGGCGCTATTTCCGGCTTCCACTCGCTGGTCGGCTCCGGCACGACGGCGAAGCAGCTGGCTAAGGAAAAGGATTCCGTGCTGGTCGGCTACGGTGCCATGTTAATCGAAGGTCTTGTCGCCGTCATCGCTCTGGGCACGCTGATGGTCGTCGGCAAGGAGAAGGCCGTCGGTCTGAACCCGGTCATCATTTTCTCTCAGGGGTTCGGCCGCTTTGCTGAGCTGATCGGCTGCAACTACGAGCTGGGTGTGCGGTTGGGCGCAATCGCCATCAACAGCTTCCTGCTTACCTCGCTTGACACCGCGACCCGTCTGACCCGGTACGAGATTCAGGAAATCTCCAACATGAAGATCAACAAGTACGCGGCGACGATCTTCGCCGTGGTTGCCGCTCTGCTTCTGGTGGTTGTCCAGGCTCACGACGTCAAGGGCAACGTTATCCCGGCGTGGAAGGCTATTTGGCCCGTGTTCGGTTCTGCCAACCAGCTGGTCGCCGCCCTGTCGCTGCTGGGCATCTCTGTTTGGGTCCGCAAGGGCTTGAAGAAGGACAACAAGTTCCTGACGATCCCGTTCTGGTTCATGTTCGTCACCACGTTCTGCGCGCTGGTTCTGATGATCAAGTCGAACCTGATCGACGCGGCCAAGCCCAACTACCTGTTGGGCATCATGCCGACCATTCTGGTTATTCTCGCTCTGGCTCTACTGATCACCAGCTTCAAGAATGCCAATTACATGCCGGCCGAGAAAAAATAAGATATCATCCCTTTCCTGCACGCAAAAAGGCCTGGTGCATATGCACCAGGCCTTTTTGTATGCCCTCTTTCCATCAGTTCCAGTCGATTTCCGTTTTGGTCAGGTGATTCGTTCGGTTGAGGAACAGTAGCATGTAGCCTCTGTCCGGCTCATGGGCCAAGAGGGATATGGACGCGGCGTCCACCGCCAGCCGCCAGAAGGACGGCTGGCCGATGCCAAGGCATTCGGCCAGCATGGGCTTGATAACCGACCGGTGAGAGACGACCGCAAACGCTCCCCCGGCGTGCCGCCGAACCAGTTCATCTAGGGCCTTTTTTGCCCGGCGCCCCGCCTGCTGAAGCGTCTCCATTCCCGGCTCGGCCAGTGACTCCGGATCGGTGAGCCATAAATGCCACAGTTCGGGGAACCGTCGGGCGATTTCGTCTTTTTTGACGCCCTCCCAGCTGCCGAGGGAGATATTTGTCAGTCCGGGGACGAGCTCGACGCCAAGCCCAAGGGCGCGGGCGATCGGCTCGGCCGTGCTCACGGCCCGGACCAGCGGGCTGGAGTAGACCGCTTGAATGGGGGCGTTTTTGAGGGCGGCCGCCGCCTCCTCCGCCTGCCGGAGTCCTGTCTCGTCGAGCGGGAAGTCGTGCCGTCCGCGGAACCGGCCTTCTCGGTTGCCGTCGCTTTGTCCGTGCCGAATTAGGAAGATAAGGGTTCTCGTCTGATCAGTCATAAGAGTCGTCCTTTCTGCGTCAAATCGTGTCCGTCCCATTGTACCCGATCTGTCGAAACGCGGCGTGAAACCAGCTTTTTTCCTGACCGCCGGATCGGTCAAACGAATTTGACCAGTATTGACAATATGGTCGAACCTTGCTATTCTTAGCGTGTTTCGAGCGTTAGCACTCATAATACTCAAGTGCTAATAAGGAGGTGATGGCTTGCTCACCGAGCGTCAGCTGGAGATCATTCTGGCGTTAGTCTACGAGTACATTCAGACCGGCGAGCCGGTAGGGTCAAGGACTCTTTCTAAAAAGTACCTGACAGACCACAGTCCGGCGACGGTTCGCAACGAGATGTCCGACTTGGAGGAGCTTGGGTACTTCAGCAAGCCTCACTCTTCGGCCGGACGGCTGCCCACGTCGAGGGCGTACCGGCTGTACGTGGACGCGATCCTGCATCGGCCGGCTCCGCAAATGAGCGATATGGGCGAGCTGGTTTCAGGACTTGACCTGCAGCTCAAGGGGCTGGACGAGCGGCTCGGCGAGGTGTCGCGGTTTCTGAGCCGTCTGACCCGGTGCCTGAGCGTGGCGGCGGTTCGCGTTTTGGACGATCTGCGGGTGCATAAGGTTGATTTCGTCCGGGTTTCCAGCGTTTCCACGCTGGTGATTCTCGTTTTTGACGGCGGTCGGGTACGGCATGCTCGCCTGCCGATGCCGGCAGAGCTGACCGACGAGGCTCTGGACGATCTGGCTGGAGCGCTAAACCATCAGCTTCGCGGCCGGACGTGGCGTGAGGCCCGTCGGACGTTGGGCGAGTTTTTGACTCACTGGTCAGTTCCCGAGCGGACGGCGATGGACGACACGCTGGACCGGCTGGAGGAGATCATGGACCGAGAGCGGCTGACCGTGTCGGCCGGCGGCGCCGTTCAGGTGCTGCAGGCGGCGGAGGACGGCCGGCTCGAACAGCCTCAAGGCTTGCTACGCCTTCTTGAAGAAGGTGACGCGGTAGAAAGCCTGATCACCGATTACGCGGCTCCTGAGGGCATACGGGTGACGATTGGGCCGGAAAACCGGGCCGACGCGATGAAGGACTGTTCGGTCGTCATGGCGTCGTCATCGTCTCGGGGGCGGCAGGCCGTTCTCGGGCTGATTGGCCCGCTTCGCATGAACTATCAGCGCTCGATCGCGATTCTTGACGCCGTTTTGTCGGCTCTGAACCCGGCGGGCGACGACGGGAGGTAAAAGGGATGGACGAAGAGAAGAAGCAGGCCGGCGGAACGCCGCAGGAAGAGGCCTCTCAGGAAGGCGCCGGCGGGACGGACGCGCAGGAAGCGTCCGCTCAAGC
The DNA here is from genome assembly GCF_000468895.1 of Jonquetella sp. BV3C21. Classification (NCBI taxonomy): domain Bacteria; kingdom Thermotogati; phylum Synergistota; class Synergistia; order Synergistales; family Dethiosulfovibrionaceae; genus Jonquetella; species Jonquetella sp. BV3C21. The sequence goes on from NZ_AWWC01000001.1 coordinate 45,873, forward strand.
TGGGGGGAGCCGAAGGCTCCTGATTTTTCTGAGGAGCTGACGCGTCTGCAGGCGGAGCGGGATCAGTTCCGCGAGCTGGCGGCTCGGGCTCAGGCCGACGGGATTAACTATCGCAACTGGGCCGAAAAGGAATTCAAGCGTCTGAAGGCTCAAGGTTCTGAGCGGGCTGTCACGGCCCTCTTGCCGGTTCTGGACAACTTGGAGCGGGCGCTTGAGGCCGGCGGCGACGGCCAAGGGATCTGCCAAGGCGTGAGAATGGTTCGGGATCAGTTTCTGAGCGCCTTGGAAACTTTGGGCGTGACGGTTATCGACCCGACTGGACAGGAGTTTTCCCCGCTCCTTCATCACGCGGTCGCTCTGGTGGAGACCGATGACCCGGCTCAGGACGGACAGGTCATCGACGTGTTCCGCAAGGGGTACAGCATGAACGGCACGGCAATTCGGCCCGCGCAGGTGCGGGTTGGTCGGCTCAAAGAGACTCCAGAGCCGGCTCCTGAAGCCGGCGCGCAGGAATAAAACGACTCGACGGCGGCGCCGAAACGGGCAGCCGCGATATTTATCCAAGAGGTGATTGATATGGCTAAAGTTGTTGGTATCGATTTGGGAACGACGAACAGCTGCGTTGCGGTGATGGAAGGCGAGAACGTCACGATTATCCCCAACCCCGAAGGGGCTCGGACTACTCCGTCGGTTGTGGCCTTTGCAAAGGACGGAGAGCGTCTCGTCGGTCAGCTGGCCAAGCGGCAGGCGATTGTCAACGCGGATAAGACGATCATGTCGATCAAGCGGCATATGGGCACGGACTACACCGTGACGGTCGATGGCCGCAAGTACACGCCGCAGGAGATTTCCGCGATGATTCTCCAAAAGCTGAAACACGACGCCGAGGAGTACTTGGGAACGGAAGTAAAACAGGCGGTCATCACCGTTCCGGCGTACTTCACCGACGCCCAGCGTCAGGCCACTAAGGACGCCGGCGCGATTGCCGGCCTTGAAGTCCTGCGGATCATCAACGAGCCGACCGCTGCCGCTCTGGCTTACGGCGAGAACAAGTCGGGCGAGCACAAGATTCTGGTGTTTGACCTTGGCGGCGGCACCTTCGACGTGTCGGTGCTGGACGTGGGCGACGGGGTGTTTGAGGTTTTGGCTACCCACGGCGACAACAAGCTGGGCGGCGATGACTGGGATATGAGAATCGTCAACTGGATGGCCGCCGAGTTCAAAAAAGACCAGGGCGTTGACCTGTCGGCCGATCGGATGGCCATGCAGCGGCTCCGCGAGGCGGCGGAAAAGGCCAAGATCGAGCTGTCGTCCCTGCCGGAAACCACGATTTCCCTGCCGTTCATCTCGGCTGACGCCAACGGCCCCAAACACTTGGAGATGAAGCTGACCCGCGCTAAGTTTGAGGAGCTCACCAGCGACCTGCTGGCCCGGGTTGTTGAGCCGGTGAAAAAGGCCCTCGCGGACGCCAAACTGTCCCCGGCCGACATCGGAAAAGTCCTCTTGGTCGGCGGTTCGACCCGTATGCCCGCCGTTCAGCGGGAGATCAAAGAGCTGCTCCAGAAAGAGCCTACCAAGAGCATCAACCCGGACGAGTGCGTCGCTGCCGGCGCGGCCATTCAGGGCGCTATTCTGGGCGGCCAGACGGACAAGAATATCGTCCTCGTCGACGTGGCGCCGCTGTCACTGGGAATCGAGACGCTGGGCGGCGTCTGCACCCGCATCGTCGAGCGCAACACGGCGATCCCGGTGTCCAAGAGCCAGATTTTCACCACCGCGGCGGACAATCAGCCGTCGGTTGAAATCAAGGTCCTTCAGGGCGAGCGGTCCATGGCGGCCGACAACGTGCTGCTCGGCACGTTCAGCCTGACCGACCTGCCGCCCGCGCCGCGGGGCATCCCTCAGATCGAAGTGACGTTTGACATCGACGCCAACGGCATTCTGAACGTGAGCGCCACCGACAAGGGCACCGGCAAGGCCCAGAAGATCACCATTCAATCGTCCAACCTCTCCAAGGCCGACATCGAGAAGATGAAGTCCGAAGCGGAAGCCCACGAGGCCGAGGACTCTAAGCGCCGGGACCTCATCGAGGCTCGGAACTTGGCGGACAGCCAGGTTTACCAGAGCGAAAAGCTGCTCAAGGACTTGGGCGACAAGGTCACGGCAGAAGAGCGGGGCACCGTCGACGCGAAGATCCAGGCCCTCAAGGGCGTTCTCGGCGGCGAGGACTTGGACGCCATCAAGAAGGCCAGCGAGGCGCTGAACGCGGAAGTTCAGAAACTGTCCGTCCGGCTGTACCAGCAGAACGGCACAAACGGCCAGCCCGGCGCCGGCGGTGCCGCGGGCGGTCAGGCTGGTTCCAATCAGGGCGGCAAAAACGGAGACACCACAGTCGACGCGGAGTTCAGCGACTAATCGCGCCGGTCGGCTATGGCGGCGGTTCAGATAGACTATTACGCCGTCCTCGGCGTTGAAAGGACGGCAACACAGGTGGACATCAAGCGGGCCTTCCGGGAGAAGGTCCGCTCCTGTCATCCTGACGCCAACCCGGGTGACGCGGACGCTGAACGGCGATTCAAGGAAATCAACGAGGCGTACTCGGTCCTTAACAACCCGGAAAAGCGGTCCAACTACGACCAGTGGGGTACTCCCGAGCCCGGCGCGGGCGGCTTCGGATCCGGCGGCGGCCTGTTTGGCGACCTGTTTGACCTGTTTGGCGGGTTTGGCGAAGCCCAGCAGAGCGGCCCCCGACAGGGCGCGAACCTTCAGATGTCCCTGCGAATCACCCTCGAAGAGGCGGCCAAGGGAACGACCCGAACGGTTCGTATCCCACGATTCGAGCCCTGCAGCGACTGCGACGGCACGGGAGCGGAGGCGGGCACGGCACCCCAGCCGTGTCCGGAATGCGGCGGGACAGGGCAAGTCAGGTCGCGGGTCAACACCCTGTTCGGTCAGAGCTGGTCGGTCTTCACCTGCCCGCGGTGCGGCGGCACGGGAAAGCTGATCGCCCACAAGTGCCGCTCCTGCGGCGGAACCGGCAAAGTCCGCAAGACCAGAGAGCAGGAGATCAAGATTCAGCCCGGCGTCGACCGGGGCGTACGGCTTCGCGTCGCCGGTGCCGGCGAGCTGGGAGAACGCGGCGCGCCGCCCGGAGACCTCTTTATCCTGATGGACGTGGCTGACGACCCGCGGTTTACCCGGGACGGTGACGAGCTTCACTGCGCCGCGCGGGTTTCCTACCCGGACGCGGTGTTCGGCACGACGCTGAAAGTGGAAACTCTGATCGACGGTTTGGCGGACGTGAAAATTCCAGCCGGCACTGGGCCGGGGAGCGTCGTCCGCCTCAAGGGGCTGGGCATGCCCCGTCTTCGCTCGTTCGGCCGCGGCGACCTGTACGTTCACGTGGAACTGGAAGTCCCTGCCGGCAGGGAGCTGTCGGCTCAAGCTCAGGAGGCGCTGAAGGCGTTTCGGCAGGCAATTTCCCCTGACGGACCCTCGGAGCAGGAAGAGAAGGCAGAACCGTCGGCGAAGGACAAGGGTGACGGCGAAAGCCTGTTAGGAAAAATTTTCGGCGGGACCAAAAAGCGCCGAAGCAAAAAGAAGTGACGAAAAAAGCGCGTCCCCTCACGGCGAGGGGACGCGCTTTTCGTTAGTTGGTGTGCCACTTCTTTTCCAGCAGCGAGAGCGCTCCGGTGGCGGCGCTCGTCAGGAACAGGTAGACCAGCCCGACGACGATGAAGCTCTCAAACGACGCGTAGGTGACGCTGCGCACCTGCTGTCCCGCTTGGGTCAGGTCGCTGATGGCCAGGACCGACAGCAGCGACGACTCCTTGATCAGCGCGACGAACTCGTTGCCGATTGCCGGCAGCATGCTGCGGACCGCTTGGGGCATGATGATGGTCCACAGGCTCTGCCAGTACGACAGTCCCAAAACCTTGGCGGCTTCCCACTGGCCTCGGGGAATCGACTCGATGCCGCCCCGGACGATCTCGCCCACGTAAGCCGACGAGTTGATGCCGATACCCAAGACGCCGGCCAAAAAGGCGTCCAAGTTGACGCCCAGCTCAGGCAGGCCGAAGTAGATTAAAAAGAGCTGAACCATCAGCGGCGTGCCCCGCAGGACCGAGATGTACAGCCAAGCGAGCCAGCGAAGTGGGGCGAATGGCAGAACGCGGAACGCCCCGACGAACAGGCCGCCGGCCGTGCCGATCAGCACGCCGAACAGGGACGCCTTCACGGTCACCAGCGCGCCGTTCAGGAAAAGGTGCCAGTAGGGCAGAAGGACAGAGAAATCAAGCGTCATGATGGGTTCCCTCCGTGACTTCGCCGTGATGGGACAGCATTCGCTGCAAGAACAGCCGAGTCCGCTCCTTGGTCGGGTGTGCCATGATCTGTTCAGGCGCCCCTTCTTCGACCACCAGACCGTCCGCCATGAAGACCACCCGGTCGGAGACCTCCCGGGCGAACGCCATCTCGTGGGTGATGACCAGCATGGTCATTCCCGAGTCCGCAAGGGACGCGATCACGTCCAGCACGTCGCCGACCAGCTCGGGGTCGAGAGCGCTCGTCGGCTCGTCAAACAGCATTACTTTAGGTTCCATGCACAGCGCCCGGGCGATCGCCACGCGCTGCTGTTGGCCGCCGGACAGCTGGCCTGGCCGCCAGTCCGCCTTGTCGGCTAGGCCGACCTTGCTCAGCAGACGAAGGGCCAGTTCTCTGGCGTCCCGCGCGCTCTTGCGGCGCACCTTGCACTGGGTCAGCACCAAGTTCTCCATCACCGTCAGGTGAGGAAACAGGTTGAACTGCTGAAAAATCATGCCCATCAGCTCGGACTGCTGGGCGTTGGTCATCGACTCGTTCAGGCGCTTGCCGCACACCTCAATAGAACCGCTGTCAACTTTCTCAAGCCGGGCAATGCATCGGGCCAACGTGCTTTTGCCCGATCCTGACGGGCCGATCACCGTGACGACCTGCCCCTCTTCAACCGACAGGGAAACGCCCCTCAGCACGTTCAACGAGCCGAAAGACTTGTGCAGATCCTGGACGACTATTGCATGAGCCAAAGGCCTCACCTCCACCGAGCTGCCATTATACGGTACGGAACATGAAATTGAAAGAGGGTAGATAAAAAAACATAAAGTAAACTAAAGTTTTACTTTAGGTCACTCGGCTGGCCGCGTTTGGCCAATAGCAAATTGGTTGGGCCTATCTTCAGTTGGGCTGATAAAGAAGAGCGGAGAAAGGGCGGCTCTTAGTTGGCAGACAAGCTGAAATTGTCTATAATAGGCAACATAGGAGGCCTGCCAGACGAGCCCTGACTCGCGGCGTCGTCGCGGCAGGCGTTTTTGTCGTCTCCGGACTGCGCCGGGCCGACTGGAGGTGAACGCCGTGAAAATTTCTGACCTGCTTCAAGCGCTGGACAGCATCGCTCCGCTGGCGCTGAGCGAGCCGTGGGATCACTCCGGCCTTCAGTTGGGCGGCGCGTCGTGGCGCTGTAGCCGCGTCGGATTTTGTCTCGACGCGACGGTCGAGAGCGTTCAAGTGGCAAGCCGCGAGGGCTGTGACGTCCTCGTGGCTCATCATCCGCTCTGCTTTTTACCCCTCGCGGACTTGGACACGAGCCGATTCGTCGCTCAGACGGCCGGCGAGGCGTTCCGCCTCGGCGTCGCCGTCGTCGGCTGGCACACGCCGTGGGACTCGGCGCGAGGCGGGGTAAACGAGGGACTGCTGGCCCGAGCCGGCCTTCTGTCGGCTCGAGGGCTGAGGCCTATGCCGGGTGGGTTCGGCATGGGCGGCATGGGCGAATGGCCTGAGTCCTGCCCGGCTTGCGCGTCTGCCGCTGCGTTGGCAGGCGCGTGGGACTTGTCTGGATACCGGCTGGCAGGCGACCCAACGAAAGAGGTTCGGCGGGTCGCGCTGTGCGGCGGTTCAGGCGGGGATCTGTGGCAGGACGCCCTTGAAGGAGGCGCTGACCTGTACGCCACGAGCGAGATGAAGCACCATCAGATCGTCGAGGCTCTGGCCTCTGGTTTGGCCCTCATGCTTTGTGACCACGGAGAAATGGAAGCGCCGTCAATGAGCGATTTAGCTCGCCGAGTTGAAGGGCTCGGTTTTGACGTGCGCGTCCTGCCCGAGACGCCGTCCCACTACCAGTGGGCGGCGAGGGGCTCGGGAAGACATAAAGACTGAGCACGACGAGAAGAAAGAGGGAAATGAAATGAAACGGATTTTCAGCGGAATGAGACCGACGGGCAAACTGCACCTTGGACATATGGCGGGGGCGCTGACCAACTGGCTGAAATTGCAGCGCGACCCGAACGTGGAGTGCTTCTTCGGGATCGTCGACTGGCACGCCATGACGTCCAACTACGCGGACATGACGAGCCTGAAGGTCAACTGCGAGGAAGTCCTGCTCGACTGGCTGGCTGTGGGGCTTGACCCTGAAAAGTCGCCGATTTTTCTCCAGTCGCACGTGCACCAGCACGTGGAGCTGGCGTTGGCGCTGGGCATGCTGACGCCGCTGGGTTGGCTGGAACGCTGCCCGACCTACAAGGAACAAATTCTCAACCTGTCGAATAAAGACTTAGGCACGTATGGCTTTTTAGGATATCCGGTGCTGATGGCCGCTGACATTCTCATCTACAAGGCGACCGACGTGCCGGTCGGCGAGGACCAGACGGCTCATCTGGAGCTGGCGCGGGCGATCGCGAACCGGTTTAACAACTTTTACCGGCCCGTGTTCCCGGAGCCGCAGATCATGCTGACGGCGACGCCGAAGGTTCCGGGCACGGACGGGCGGAAGATGAGCAAGTCGTACGGCAACAGCCTGATGATCTCCGATCGGGCCGACGCGCTGTGGGAGAAAATTCGCACCATGGTCACCGACCCGGCGCGAATCCGCAAGACCGACCCGGGCGATCCGAACAAGTGCCCGGTCTGGGACCTGCACAAGGTCTTCAATGGCGACGAGGCGAGCAAATGCCAGCTGGCGGCTGACTGCCGGGCTGGCGCGATCGGCTGCATTCAGTGCAAGCGCGTTCTGTCGGATCGGCTGAACGAGATGATGACGCCGATTTGGGATCGGCGCGACCGCTTCTCCAGCCAGCCGGGGCTGATGGAAGATATTCTGGCTGACGGCGCCGCGCGGGCCAGCGCCGTGGCTGAGTGCACGATGGCCGAAGCCCGCGAGGCGATCGGCTTCATTCACCCGTACCGGAAGTGACCTTTCGGCTGGAAATCGAAGGCTTTTCCGGCCCGCTCGACCTGCTGTGCCATATGGTTGAAAGTCAGGAAATCCGGGCCGCCGACGTGAAGGTTTCACAGGTGGTCTCGCTGTACGGCGCCTGGCTTGCCGAGTGCGGAAAGGTGGACTTGGACGAGCTGGCCAGTTTCATCGCCGGCGCGGCCCGCTTGGTGCTCCAGAAGACGAAAGAACTGCTTCCTCGACCGGAAGAGCCGGCAAGCGACGAGCCGGACGACGACGGGGAGATGAACTTGGAGGAGTTTCTCCAAGGGTACAGGCCGTACCGCAAGGCCGCCGGCCTGCTGGCAGAGCTGTACGAAAAGGCGGCCGGCCGCGCGTTTAAAGACGCTTCGCCGCTTCCCGCGTCGTTCGACTTGGGCGACCTGATGGGGCTTTCCCTCACTTGGCTTTCCCTCTACGAGCGGCGTCGGGCGGCGGCCGAGGCCGCTTGGGAACCCGAGCACTGGGAAGACGAAATCGGCGGCGTCCCGCTGGCTATCCCCGACGAACAGCAGGTTCAGCAGAGAATGGACGGCGTCATGGAGCGGCTTGCTGTCGTCGGGCCCACGTCCCTGCGGGCCCTGCTGTCGGACGATCCGGGGCGGGGGCCGCTGGTGGTGACCTTATTGGCTCTTTTGGAACTGTCCCGGCGGAACATGATCACTCTGGCGCAGGAGGTGACGTTCGGTGACGTACAAATCTCCCTCCGCGCCGCCTGAGCCGGAAACGCTGAGGCGGGTTGAAGCGGTCCTTTTCGTCGCCGGCGACAAAGGCTGTACCGTCTCCGAGCTGGCCGCCGCGGCTGACCGGCCGCCGTCGGCCGTCAAGGCGGCCCTTGAGACGCTGGCCGACACGCAGGGCCGAGGCGTCGAAGTGGTTGAGCTGGCAGGCCGGTGGTACATGGCCGCGCCGCCCGATCTGGGCGACGTGATCGATCGCTACAGGACCGGCGACGCGTCCAGCCAGATTCGGCTGTCCAAGGCGGCCCTTGAGACGCTGGCCGTCGTGGCGTACGGTCAGCCGGTGACCCGCGGCGACGTGGAGGAAATTCGGGGCGTTCGAAGCGATCGGGCGCTTGAAACCCTGCTAGGTCATGGGCTCGTGCGGATTGCCGGACGGCGCAAGGCCCCGGGTTCACCGCTCTTGTATCGGACGTCTGACCAATTTTTAAAGGTCTTCGGCCTGTCCGCCGTGTCCGACCTGCCCACCGTGGCAGAAATTGAAGCGATCAAGCGGGGAATAACCGCCAGCGGCGAGGAGGAGCAGGAGCATGACGGTTCGGCTGAATAAATATCTCGCTTCCTGCGGCGTCGGCTCCCGGCGCAAGGTGGAACAGCTCATCACCGCCGGCCGGGTGACGGTGAACGGGTATTTGGTCTCCGACCTAGGCCATCAGGTAGAGGACGGGGACGCCGTGGCGGTGGACGACGTGGAAGTTCACGTTGAGGCCAAGACGTACATTGTCATCAGAAAACCTCGCGGCTACATCTGCGCCGTCACAAACCCCGATTACCCGGTGGTGCTTGACCTGCTTCCCCGAAGCTACGACCGGTTGCGGCTCTTTCCTGTCGGCCGGCTGGACCTGCAGAGCGAGGGAATCCTCATTCTCACCAACGACGGGGACTTCGCCAACGACCTGATTCACCCGTCAAACGGCGTGACGAAGACCTACGAGGTACGAATGAACCGGGTTCTGACCGCCGCCGACTTGGAAAACCTCCGGGGTGGGACGGTTTTTGAGGGGCGCCGTCTCGTTCCTCTGTCGGTGGACCTTTTGCCCGACCGCCGACCGGAAGGCCAGTGGGCGACGTTTGTCCTTGGCGAAGGGGTGAAGCGGGAAATCCGCCTGATGGCCGAAGGCTGCGGCATGACCGTTGAGGTGCTGTTCCGCCGGGCGATAGGCCGCATGGAGCTGCGAACCCTCAAAAGCGGGGAATTTGTTGAGGTAACGCTCAAAGATCTTTGGAAAATGATACGCCAGGGCGGCCGGGTCTAAGGCCTCTTGGTCAAGGAGCGAAAAGAGATGAAGCGAATCGGCGTGATTGCCATCGACGGTCCGGCGGGAGCCGGCAAAAGCACAGTGGCCCGAGAGCTGGCCCGACGGCTTGGCATTCGGTACTTGGACACCGGGGCCATCTACCGGGCTGTCGCCCTGTGGCTGGACGGCCGGGGCGTTCCGCCCTGCGAGTCGCCGGCCCTGCGCAAGGCCCTGAACGACGTGACGGTCCGTCTTGAAAACGGGCGCGTTGAGGTGAACGACGCGGACGTGACGGACAAAATCCGCACGCCTCGGGTTTCCGATCTGGCGTCGTCGTACTCGGCTCTACCGTCGGTCCGCGAGAGGCTCTTGGCCCTTCAGCGCGAACAGGCTCTGGCCGGCCCGTTAGTCGCCGACGGCCGGGACATGGGAACGGTCGTGTTCCCGCTGGCGCCGCTGAAGATATTCCTCACCGCTTCCTGCGACGAGAGGGCCAACCGCCGATGGAAAGAGCTCAAGGAGCGGGGAGACGCCCCTTCTCTTGAGGAGATGAAAGCCTCATTGGCCCGTCGGGACGACCAGGACGAGCACCGGGAGCTTTCGCCCCTGCGCCCGGCCCCTGAAGCGTGGGAGCTTGACAGCTCGAATATGACCGTCGAGCAGGTCGTCGAAGCCGTGCTGCGGCGGCTTTTAGGAGACGAATATGCCGGGTAGCTTCGGCCGAAGGGTGCTTTATCGAGTCGTTCGGCGGCTTTGCTGGACGTACCTGAAACTTCACAACCGCTTTCGGGTGGTCGGAAAGGAAAACCTTCCCTCCAACTATCCGGTCATCGTCGCGGCCAACCACACGAGCAATCTCGACCCGGTCGTGGTGGCTCTGGCGTTTCCCCGGCGATTGAGGCCGCTGGCTAAAGAAGAGCTGTTTCAGATTCACCCGGCCTTCACGTGGCTTCTCGATAAGCTTGGCGCCCTGCCGCTGAGCCGACAGACCGACGCCGCGTCCAGCAAGGCGCTGCGGCACTTCATGGGTCTGCTGGACGAGGGCGAGGAACTGATGATCTTCCCCGAAGGCGCCCGGTCGCTGGACGGCCGGCTGATGGAGATCGAAGGCGGCGCGGCGCTCGTGTCGGTCAGCCGGGGCGTGCCGATCGTCCCGCTTTACGTGGCCGGCACGTTCGAGGCCATGCCGGTGGGCGCCGAGACGATCGGACGCCACCCGATCACAGTGTACGTAGGCCATATGATCTGGCCCGGCGGCAAGGGACGAGAGGAGCGTGAGCGGGTACGGCTCGCCCTGCAGAAGGAACTCGAGCGGCTTCAGGAACTGGCTATTGGTTAGCCGACCTGCCGCCGGAATTTAAAGACTCCCCTCAGAGGCGACGCGCCCTCGTCTTTGGCCTCGAACTTCCGGGAAGCGACCAGCTGACGCTAGAGTTGGAAGAACTTCGATTGCTGCTCGCAAACCTCGGCGTCGAGGCGGTTCAGACGGTCGTGCAGAAGCGGCTTCAGCCCGACCCGGCCACCTGCTTGGGGTCAGGTCGCGCCGCAGAGCTGAGAGGCGCTATCGCCGGCTTGGAGGCTGACCTAGCGGTGAGCAACGAGCCGCTGTCGCCCCGGCAGATGCACGAGCTGCGGGCGCTGTGGGGTTGCGACGTGTGGGACAGACCGCTGGTCATCACCAAAATATTTCAGGGCCGGGCTTCCAGCGCGGAAGCCAAGCTGCAGATCGACCTCGCTCGGTGTCGGTATGAGCTGCCGCACCTGCGGGGGCTCGGAGAGCAGATGTCCCGGACCGGCGGCGGCATCGGAACCCGCGGGCCGGGAGAAACTGAGTTCGAGCGGCACCGGCGCAAGCTGGAACGTCGGGAGCGGGACCTGTCCCGCCAGCTCGGGCGCGTTCAGGCCGCCAGAGGCGGACAGCGCAAGCGGCGGGCGCGAAGCGGCATGACGACCGTCGCGTTCGTCGGCTACACCAACTGCGGGAAAACGACCCTCGTCGCTTCTCTCAGCGGCGACCGTGCCCTTCATGGCGAGGACAAGCTGTTCGCCACGCTGGACACAGCGATACGCCGGGTCAGGCTGCCGTCGGGCCGGTTGATCCTAGCCGGCGACACGGTCGGATTCATTCGCCGTCTGCCGCCCGAGCTCGTCGCGTCGTTCCGCGCCACGCTGGAAGAGGTGGCCGAGGCAGGAGTTCTGGCCGTCGTCATGGACGTCTGCGACCCGCATCCGGAAGACACGTTCGGCGTCATCTGCAAGATATTGGCTGATCTCGGCGCGTCAGATCGAATTGGCGTGCTCGTGCTGAATAAAATTGACCGAGTGCCTGAGGGGGACGCGGCGAAAGCGGTTCTTGCCCTGTCGAAACACGGCTTCCCGGTCTGTTGTACCAGCGCTTTAACCGGCAGGGGACTGGACGAGCTTCTGACCGCCCTTGACGGACTGACGGAACGAAGGGGAGAGTGACAGCATGGCTTCGAGCATGACAGGATTCAGCAGGCGAAGCGGGGAACGCGGCTGGGGAAGGCTGTCGGTAGAGCTTTCCAGCGTGAACTCCAGATATTTGGAAGTGCAGTACAAGAGCAACCGCAACCTTGCAAGCCTAGAACCCTACGTGACGAACTACGTTCGGAGCCGGTTTGCCCGGGGCAAGATCGTGGTTCGCGCCGAGCTTCACACCGCGTCGGAGACGGTAGAAGAGCGGCTCGACGTCAACGCCGTCAGAAACTGCTACCAGAAACTGGCGTCTCTGGCGGACGAGCTGGGAATTCAGCCGCCGTCGCTGGGTGACGTCCTCCGCCTGCCGGTCACTGCCGACCTGCAGACTTCCGACGACGAGCCGGACCTGCAGTCGCTGGTCGAAGAGACGTTGGCCCTCGCCTGCGACGACATGGCGGCCATGAGGCTGACCGAAGGCCGGGCGCTGGTCAGCGACATCAGTGCCAACTTGGAAGAGTGGGCCGGCCTGGTCGAACAGCTGAGCAGCCGGTGGAACGAGATCTCCGGTCAGGCGTTCGATGGCTACCGGCAGAAAATCAAAGAGACGCTGGAGCGCTGGGACGCGCCAGTTGACGAGAATCGGCTGGTCCAAGAGCTGGTTATACTGGCTGACAAGTGGGACATCTCGGAGGAGCTGAGCCGGTCGAGAAGCCACATCGACCAGTTCAGAAACCTGCTGAAGGGGGAAGGGCCGATCGGCCGGAAGATGGACTTTCTCCTTCAGGAGATGAACCGGGAAATCAACACGGTCGGTTCCAAGGCCGCCAGCACCGAACTGCGCTGGCTGGTCGTGGACGGAAAAACCCTGCTCGAACGAATCCGCGAGCAGGTGCAGAACGTCGAATGACCGGCGAGCCGCAGCCCAAGACGGCTGGGACGCTGTACGTTCTGTCGGGTCCCAGCGGCGTCGGCAAGGGGACTATTCGGGCCAAACTCTTCAGCCAGCTCACGAGCCGCTACTCATATTCCATCTCCTGCACCACCCGGACGCCCCGTCCGGGCGAGCGGGACGGGGTAGACTACCGGTTCATCTCCGAGGCGGACTTCCTTCGTCGAGTCGAAAACGGCGAGTTTCTCGAGTGGGCGAACGTGCACGGACACAGGTACGGAACCCTTCGGAGCGACGTGGAGGACCTGCTGAGCCAAGGGGTGGACGTCTTTTTGGAAATCGACGTCCAAGGCGCCTGTCAGGTAAAAAAGGTCATGCCGGAGGCGGTGACGATCTTCATCGCGCCGCCCACGCTGGAGGACCTGGAACGCCGCCTGAGAGGCCGGGGCACCGAAACGGAAGAGGCTATCCGCCGGCGGCTGGCCGCCGCGTCGGACGAGCTGGCAATGGAAGACAGTTACGATCTCGTCGTGGTCAACGACACGGTTGAGCAGGCGGCCAATAAGTTGCGCGAGTTCATCACGTCGCGTCGTGGGAAAGGAGCAGAGATCAAATGATCTTTTACAACATGGACAAAATCGCCGAAAATGCGGGGATACAGAACAAGTACATGCTCACGCTGGTCATCGCCCAGAGGGCGCGCCAGCTGAGCGAAATGCGGGTCGCTCCCGCGGAGGGCGAGGAGGAAGACGAAAAGTACATTTCTCAGGCCCTTCAGGAGATGGAAAGCGGGCGGTTGTCCGTCTCGTTCAACACGGTCAACCCCCAGCCGCTGCCCGGCGAAACAAATGGTCCCTCTTCAATGGCAGAGTAACCGGCGAATAGTCCTCGCCGTCACAGGCGGCATCGCCGCCTACAAGACGCCGGGGCTCGTTCGCCTGTTGGCGTCGTACGGCTGTCAGGTCCGAGTCGTCATGACCCAAGCCGCCGAGTCGTTTGTCAGCCCCATGGTGCTGGAGACCCTGTCGGGAAATCGGGTCTGGCGTCAGTCGGATTTTCTGTCGGTTTCGGGCGGCTCCCAAATTCCCCACATCCAGCTGGCCCAGTGGGCCGAAGCCGTGATCGTAGCGCCCTGCACGGCTCACCACTTGGCCGCCGCCGCCGTTGGGCTGGGCGACTCGCTGGTGGCCGCGACGCTGTTAGCCACAAAAGCGCCGGTTCTGTTCTTTCCGGCGATGAACAGCCAGATGCTGGCTCACCCGGCCACAGAGGAAAACATTCGGACGTTGGCCCGCCGCGGCGCGTTCGTCGCCGGAGCTGAAAACGGCCCCCTCGCCTGCGGCGAAGAGGGGCCGGGCCGAATGCCCGAGCCGGAAGAAATCGTCCGGCAGCTGTGGCGCGTCCTCTCCCCAGCATCTGACTTGGCAGGCCGGCGAGTGCTCATCACGGCTGGACCGACCCGCGAGTACTTGGACCCGGTGCGTTTCATCTCCAACCCCAGCACGGGCAAAATGGGCGCGGCGCTTGCTTGGACCGCCGTGCTCCGCGGCGCGTCGGTTGAGGTCGTCGCAGGGCCGACGTCGGTTCAGTTCCCCAAGGAGGCGAGCGTGACGCGGGTCGTCTCGGCGCTTGAAATGTTCCAAGCCGTCAAGGACCGAGCGGCGAGCGCCGACTTTATCGTGGCCTCCGCGGCGGTGAGTGATTACCGCCCCGAGTCGTCGAGCCCCAGAAAAATTAAGCGCGAGTCGGTGGAACGGGTGGAGCGGGCGTTCGTCCAGAACCCGGACATCATCGCTTGGGCCGGGGCAAACAAGCGTCCCGGCCAGATTCTGGTCGGATTTGCCGCCGAAACGGACGACGTGCTGGTCCACGCCCAAGGCAAATTGGAGCGCAAAAAGCTGGACTTCATCGCCGCCAACGACCTGACGTCAGCGGGCAGCGGATTCGGGGCCGACACCAACACGGTGACCCTGCTGGACCGCTCGGGCGGCCGAATCGAGCTGAAAGGCTCCAAAGAAGCCGTCGCTTGGGAGATGTGGAACGTCCTGAGCCCGACATTGGCATGACACTGGTTCGCGTGTGGCTGGCCGGCCCTTGGTGGCACAGCCTGACGTACGAGAGCGACGGCCCGGTTCCCTCGGGCTGTCGGGTCGCCGTCCCGGTTGGCCGAAGCGTCCGAATCGGCCTCGTCGCCGGACCGGAAGACGGGCCAGCCGACCAGACGGTAAAAAAAATACTTCGGGTCATCGACCCAGCCCCGACGGTGGCTCAGGCGATGATTCCCGTCGTCGAATGGGCGGCTGGCTCGTTTTTCTGCTCACCCGGCGACGTCATTCGCCAGCTCCTGCCCGGTTCGTTCTGGAAGGGCGAGCCGTTTCCCGAATGGACGCAAGAAGGGACTGTTCCGTCCAGCTCGGAGACGTTTTACGATCCCAGCGACGAGGCACGGTTCCAGAAAGTCGTCTCCACCTTGACCGGCTGTTCGGGCGGGGCCATCGTCATGACCCCGGAGCTGGAGACGGCTAAAGAATGGGCCCGCCGCCTGAGCGGCGCCGGACTAAAAAAACGGCTCATTCTCTGGCCCAAAGGGGCCAAGGCGATTGCCGCCGCGTGGAAGAAGTGCCTTGGAAGCGACGATCCGATAGTCATCGGCAGTTCGGCCTGCGTCATGGCTCCACTGCGCCGGCCGGAGCTGTGCGCCATCGAAGGCGAAAGTTTGGCAGCGTACGTGCTCCAAAGCGGCGTCGGCCTGTCGGTCCGAAGCCTCGCCGCCCGGCGGTTTCACGCCGGAGGCAAGGTCCTCCTTTTAGGCCGCATGCCCTCGTCCCGCGTCTTTTGCGCCTGCGCGCCTCGCGAGGCCGAATCGTCGCCGGACGACAAAGCGGGACTTCGTTTTGTCAGCCTGTTTGACGCGGCGCGTCATGAGCTGACGGGGTTTCGGTTTCCCTTTTCCATCGGCGAGTCGGTGCTGAGCGACACGAAAAAAGTCCTTCGAGCCGGAAAAACTGTCCTGTGGCTCCTTGACCGGCGCGGCGAGGCCGGCGAAATACGGTGCTTGGAGTGTGACCAACCGGTAGTCTGCGGCCGGTGCGGCGCCGGGGTAACTCTTTGGGGCGGACGGCTCGTCTGTCCCGTCTGCCGCTGGTCGGCCGAACTGCCCGACGCCTGTCCTCACTGCGGCGGCCGGCTCCTTCAAAGCCGCCGCCCCGGGCTTGAAGCACTCCTGCCGATAGCTCAGGCCTTGGCGGGCTCACAGCCGGTCGTTTTATGGCACCAAAACGACCCGTCTGGAGTGCGGGAGGCTCGGGAAAAGGTAGCTGCCTTGGCCGAGACCGGCGGGCTCGTGTTGGGGTCCCGGCGCGCCCTGTCCCTGCTGTCAAAGCTCGACGTGCCGTTAGTCTGCTGGCTCGACGCCGACGCGGAAGCCCGCCAGCCGGACTACGCCTCCCGCGCCGAAGCGTACTCGATGATTCTCGAGTCAATGACCCGAGGCAGGCCCAAGGGCCGGGACGTGGTCCTTCAGACCCGGTCGCCACAGAAAGGCTGGCAGATCACGCTGAAATCTGGCTGGAAAGCGTTTTGGATCGGCGAACTCAAAGAGCGGCGGGAGCTCGGATTTCCTCCGTACTCGTACTTCGTCACCATCGACCCGGCGGGCCGGAGCGACGAAGTGCGCCAGGCGCTGGACGACGGCGGGTTCTCGTACATGGAATCGGACGAAAAAATAAGCCTCCTCGCGGAGCGTCTGGCGCCTCTGCACCAGTGCCTTGCTCCGCTTTTTTCCATCGGCCAGTCCCGGAAGGGATTCCCGAAAATTAGCCTGCGCCTGGACTGACGGCGCAAAGGAGTTTGTTATGGCAATAGTTTCTATCGTCGGCCGCCCGAACGTGGGCAAGTCATCGCTTTTCAACCGTCTGGTCGGCAGCCGCCGGGCCATCGTGGACGACCAACCGGGCGTCACCCGGGATCGGCTCTTCGGCCGCGTCGAGTGGGGAGACCGCTCGTTTTACCTTGTTGACACCGGCGGCCTACTGCTTCGCGACGACGACCCGATCATGCGGTCCATGAGAGGCCAGATACAGCAGGCCATCGAAGAAAGCGACGCGGTTCTGTTCGTGGTTGACGGCCCGTCAGGCGTCACGTGGATGGATCAGGACGTGGCCGACGTGCTCCGCAAAGCCTCGTCCCGCGTCATCGTGGTCATCAACAAGCTGGACGACTGGAAGCACGACGATCTGGCCATGGAAGCGTACTCGCTGGGCTTTGACAAGGTCATCGGCGTCAGCGCGCTTCACGACCGGGGCATTGACGAGCTGAAAGAGGCCGTCTGCGCGGTCCTCCCAGACCGCCAGCTCCCGCCGGAGGCCGAAGAAGTCATAAAAATCGCCCTCGTCGGGCGGCCCAACTGCGGCAAATCGAGCATACTCAACAGGCTGGCCGGCGAGGACCGCTCTCTGGTGAGCGACGTGGCAGGAACGACCCGGGACGCCATCGACTGGGAGACGGCTCAAAACAGCCGGACGTTCAGAATCGTGGACACCGCCGGGCTGCGGCGCAAAAGCCGTCAGAAAGGGAACGTCGAGTTCTATTCGTCGGTGCGGACCATGCAGGCCGTGGACGAGTGCGACGTGGCCGTCTTCATCATGGACGCGTCCGAGCCGGCGACAGAACAGGATCAGCGCCTTGTGGCCGAAATCCTCGACCGGGGCAAAGGGCTCGTCCTAGTGGTCAACAAGTGGGACCTCATCACCGGCGAGCGGCCGGGCGACGAGATGACAAAAAAGCTGGACGAGGAATTTCGGTTCGCCGCGGACGCGCCGAGGCTCTTCACGTCCGCCCTCTCGGGCAGAGGCCTGCATAAGTTGCTCGACTTGGCTGCCGGCGTGTACGACCGGCGGCGGGCTCGGTTCAGCTCGGCGCTTCTCAACCGGATCGTCAGGGACATGCTCGCGTTTGAGCGGCTTCCCAGCGACGGAAAAGGCCGGCTCCTGCGCATCTTCTACTGCACTCAAAGCTCCGACGTGCCGCCGACGTTCGTGTTCTTCGTCAACGATCCCAAGCTGGTCACGCAGGCGTTTGAGAACCATATGAGGAAAAAGATCCGCGAGCTGGAGGACTTCTCCGGCGTGCCGCTTCGCCTGTTCTGGCGTGGCAGAAAGAAAGAGAACCCAGCGTAAGCGCAAAAAAGAGAGACCTTCCGGCCCGGCTCAACGGGACGGAAGGTCTCTCTTTTATGAGGTTTTTTCCAACAGCGCCAGCCATTGGTCGGTTGTCAGTTCCTCAGCCCGGGCGTTTGGGCTGATGGAGCAGTCCTGAAAGGCTCGAGCCGTCTCCTCTTTGTTTCGTCCCGCGGCTTCAAGCGAGTTCAGGGCCTTTTTGCGCCGCTGGGCGAACGCGTCGCGCAGAAGCCGGCGCCAGAGGGCGTTCAGCGCCAGTTCATGCCGCCGGACGAGCTGGATATGGACCAGAGCCGACCAGACCTTCGGCGGTGGGACGAACGAGCCGGGGGACACCTTCATGAACGTCTCGGCGTTGCCCATCGCCTCAATCGTCACGCCAAGCGGGTACCGGGCTTTTGTCCTCGGCGGGGCGCACAGCCGCTCGGCCGCTTCCTTCTGCACCAGCAGAACGAGCCGCGTCAAGCCGCGCGGGGCGAGCTCTTCGAGAACCTTCCAGATCAGCGGCGTGGTGATGTGATAGGGAATGTTTGCCACGACGGCGGTGGGCAGTGGGTCGAGCTCGGCCAGAGGAAAGCTCATCACGTCGCCCCAGTGCAGGGCAAGCCGTGAGCACTCAAGCGGAGCCAGCCACTGCTCGAGCCGTCGGTCGATTTCGAACGAGTGGACGAACCGAGCTGGCGAGGCCAGAAGCGCGGACGTCAGGACGCCCTGACCGGCGCCTATTTCGAGGACGGTTTCGTCCTCGCGAAGCTCCGCGCGGGCGACGGCCCGGTCGATGACCGCGCCGTTGGCGAGAAAATTTTGACCCAGCTGGGTGCGATGGACGAATCGTTCCATAGGATCACCGCCTAAAAAACGAGCGGCCGCCTTGGGCGGCCGCTCGAACATTTGACATGGTCGGGACGAGAGGATTCGAACCTCCGACCACCTGAACCCCATTCAGGTACGCTACCAGACTGCGCTACGTCCCGCAACAGTGAAGATTATACCAGCTGGCCCCGGTCAGTCAAGTGTCCGCAAGGTCTGACTTTATTCTAAATATTGTAGCGGCCTCGCTTGAATGGTTTTTTCAGCCGGGCTGACGATGAGAGGTCGGGGCAAAAGTGATAGTATAAAATCCTAACAGCTCAGATTGAGACCGGGCTGCTGAGAACCTTCCAAAAGGGGATGCAGACATGGAAGATATTCGCGTCGGCGAAGAAGGGGCATTTCAGGCCCGCCAGCCTGAGAGCAGTTTTGACGACTCTATCGAGCTGGACGGAGAACGGCTGGATTACACCTGCACGGTCGGCCAGCTGCCGCTGTACGGCGATCAGGATGATCAGCGGTGCGAGTGGTTCTACGCTGCCTATACGAAAAAGAACTTGAGCGAGTTGGAGCGGGCGTGTCGGCCAGTGACATTCGCGTTTAACGGCTGTCCCGGCACGTCGTCGATTTACCTTCACGTTGGCGGCTTGGCTCCCAAGGCGCTCTGCCAGTCGGATCACGGGCTTGACGTGCCCCGCCCGCCGTTTCGGCTGGAAGACAACCCGGGCACGATCCTTGACTTCACCGACCTCGTGTTCATCGACCCGCTGGGTACCGGTTTCAGCCGCGGGGCTGGCTGGGATAAAGACCTGCTCAAGCGGTACTGCGGCGTTGACGAGGACGCGGAAGCCTTTTCTGAGTTTATCCGCGTCTGGCTGACAAAACAGCGCCGCTGGGCCGATCCGGTCGTGGTCTTTGGCGAGAGTTACGGCGGCGTCAGAGGCGGCCGGCTGCTGACGAAGCTGCAGGACCGAGGCATCATGCCCGAGGCGTTTGTGGCCCTGTCGCCGGCGTTCTCATACGCCGAGCTGAACACTACCGCCCTGCTGGAGCGTCATTTAGTGCATACGCTGCCGGCAATGGCTGTCTGCGCGTGGTACCACAAAAAGCTCAGCAGCCGTCTTCAGGCCCTGACGGTCGATCAGCTGCGGGAAGAAGTGGGCAACTGGGCGAAAAGCGAGTACGTTCCGCTCCTGTGGAAGGGCGTCAACTGCTTGACAGAGAAAGAGCGGGCTGATTGCGCCGCCAAGCTGGCCGAATACACCGGGTTGACGGTTGCTCAGGTGGAGGACATGAACCTGAAGGTGCTCCACAGCCGATTCGCCGGCCTGCTCTTGGCCGACGAAGGGAAGGCCGTCAGCCTGTTCGACTCCCGGCTCACCGTGCCGGAGCACGGCTACAAGGGCGATACCGAGCCGAGCTCGTTTAGGGTGTCGTACCCGGCGCTGGCTGCTCTTCACGATTACTTCGGGGATCGGCTGCCCGCCGGTCCGGAGCGGGAGTACTACCTGTTCAACGACGCGTACGTCGCGCCGGCGTGGAACTTCTTCAGCGGGTACGAGACGAAACTGGAAGGCATTCCGACCCGAGCCGGCGGCTTCATCAGCTCGCTGGAACAGATCGCTTTGGCGATGAAGCGCTTCCCCGACATGGGGCTTTTCGTCGGGTGCGGGTACTTTGACATTCACTGTAGCATCGACACGACCCAGTACTGTCTGAACCACCTGCCGATCCCACGCGAGCTGATGGGCCAGATAACGCTTCGCCGCTACTGGGGCGGCCACATGCTCTATACCAACATGGACGCCCGGCTGGAGCTGCGGCGCGACCTGAAAGAGTTTTACAGCCGGACACTTGCCCGGTAACTGACAGATAAGACGAGGGCCCGACGCTCATTTGAGCGTCGGGCCCTCGTCTTGCTGTACTCAGTGGCCCGCAGAAGGTCCTAACAGTTCCTGAACGATTTGGACGAAAAACGCCGTCCCCAGCGGCAAAGCGTCTTCGTCGAAGACGAACTCGCCGTTATGGTACTTTGGCTGTGGCTTTTGGGCAGTCCAGACTCCCAGCCGGGCGAAGACCGACTTGGGTACCCTCTCGCCGTAAAAGGCGAAATCCTCGGAGCCCATGGACGGGTAGGGTAGAGTCTTGACCTTATCAGCACCCAACAGATTACAAGCGGCCCGACGGGCTGACGCGACCATCTCCGGATCGTTGACCAGCGGCGGAACGCCGTACCGGTACTCTGTCGTGTGGGTGCAGCCATACCCGGCGCAGATGTCGGCCAGCATGGTGTTCATTCGGCCTTCGACTTGACGCCGGACGGCTTCGCACTGCGTTCGGACGGTGCCGCTGAAAGAGACGGCCTGAGGAATTGCGTTCGGCGCCTTGCCGCCGTGAATTTCGCAGACCGAAAGAACCAAGGAATCGATGGCGTTGAACTGGCGGGTCACCAGCCCTTGAAGCGCGACGATACAGTTGGCCGCCGCCAGAAGCGGATCTCGGCCGGAAACGTGAGGATACGCGCCGTGACTGGCTTCTCCTGTGACTGTCACGATGAACGAGTCAGACGACGCCATCGCCGGGCCCTCGAGGAACGCCATCTCGCCGGTGTGGAAGTCCGACGTGCCGTGAAGCCCGATGATCGTGTCCACGTGAGGGTTCTCCAGAGCCCCGTGGTCGATAAGGTACCTGGAGCCCTGAAGGGTTTCCTCGGCGGGCTGGAACAGCAGCTTCACTGTGCCTGAAAACTGTCCTTCCGGCCCATCAGTAGCTTCGCCGCGCCGAGCAGCATCGCAGTATGGCAGTCGTGGCCGCAGGCGTGCATGACGCCGCTGATAGTCGACTTGTCCGGCACGTCGGCGGTCTCCTGAATGGGAAGGGCGTCCATGTCGGCTCGAAGGGCAATTGTCCCTCTCAGGGCCATTGCCGTTCCCGCGAATGAGTCCGACGGCTCCCACTTCAAGATCTAACGGCTGAGTTGGAATGCCCAGCTCACCGAGGCGGTGAAGGACAAATTCGGTTGTCAGGCGTTCCTTCATGCCCAGCTCCGGGTAGGAGTGAAGGCGCCGTTTGTCGGCGATGATTTCATCCTTAATCGAAAGCGCCGCTGAAAGAATTGGTGATGTCAACAAAACCCCTCCTTAGCGATTGACGCGGATAGCCGTCAGGCAAAAAAGCGCAAAAAAGCCGCCGGGACCAAGGTCGGCCTCGGCGGCGTCACTGCTAGTAGTGCAGGTTGCCTAGGTAGTTAATTTTTCCGTCGCACAGGTCCTCGGTCCCTTTCAGGTCCCGACGGGCCCCGTAAAGCTCATTAGGCAGGGCCAACGCGACGATGGGGTGATACGCCTGAATGACGTCCCAGAGTTTGGCAAACACTTCAAAGCGTTTTTCCTGCTCCAGAGTGGAGATTGATTCGTCGATGAACTTGTCGATTTCCGGGTTCTTCGTGAACGACTTGTTGGTGGTGCCGGCAGCTTTGGAGTAGAGCATGGTCTGCCAATAGAACGACGGGTCTCTGGTCGTCTGAGCGCCCCAGGTAATGATGTACATGTCGTGCTGGCCGGACTTGATCTTCTCCTCGAACACGGCGTTTTCAAACACCTGCACATTCACGTTGATGCCAACCTGAGCCAGCATGGACTGGATAACCGTTGCCAGGTCGATTCGCTCCTGAGCGTTGATCACCCACAGGTTCAGCTCCAACGGCAGTTTGACTCCCGATTCGGCCAGCAGCTCTTTGGCTTTCTGTTGGTCGAACGGCCATGGCTGGGCGTCCTTCGGGTACCACATATGAGCGGGAAGCAGCGGACCGGCTGGAACTTCCGAGTTGCCCTGATAGACCACCTGGTTCAGCACTCTCTTGTCCAGCGCGTAGTCGATGGCCTGACGGACCCGAGGATCGGACAGCTTGGGGCTCTGGGTGTTCAGCCCGAGGTGCATCAGCACCATGCTGGGGCCCTTGATGACGTGAACCTTGTCGCTCTGGTCGATTCGCTCCGCGTCGCTGCTGGGCACGGCGTAAATGAAGTCGGCCTTGCCGGTCTCCAGCGCGATGACACGGCTGCTCTCGTCGGGAAGAATGAGGAATTCGAGGTTCTTGAAGTTGGCCTTCTTGCCCCAGTAGTCGTCAAATCGGGTCAAGGTGAGCTTTTCGCCCTTGTTCCAGCTGACGAACTTGAACGGGCCGGTGCCGATCGGCCGGCGGGACACGTCGCTGCCGGCTTCTTCCACCGCCTTGCGGCAGAAAATGGAGGCGTAGGGGTGTTTCATGTGGGCTAAAAAGCTTCCCACAGGGCCATTGGTGCGAACGATGACCGTGTACTTGTCGATGATCTCAAACCCGTTCGGGTTGATGAACTTGCCGCTGGAGCCGGCGTAGACTGACTGGGTCGGGTCGGTGGCCCGCTTGAGGGAGAACACCACGTCGTCGGCGGTGAGCTCTTCACCGTTGTGGAACTTGACGCCCTTTCGGAGATAGAACTTGTAGGTGATGTCGTCGAGCCGTTCCCACTTTTCGGCCAGCACGGGAACGAGCTCGCGGGTCTTGCCGTCGACTGTGACAAGAGGCTCGAACACCTGCTTTATCAGGGAGAACGACGCCGTGTCGACCGAGTTCTGCGGGTCGAGGTTCTTGGCGTCCACGTTCACCCCCACGACCAATGTGTCCTTGGGATCAGCGGCGGCGGGCAGCGCGCAGGCGCACAGAGCGGCCGTCAGAGCGAGAACGAGAAAACTCTTTTTCACAGGAGTCACTCCTTTTGTGAGGCGAGTGGAATAGGTCTCGCAGGGCTAATAGTGCAGGTTGCCGAGGTAGTTGATTTTCCCGTCGTACAGGTCGTCGACGCCCTGAAGGTTTCTGTCAGAGCCGTACAGCTCATTGGGCAGTGCCAGCGGGATGATGGGGTGGTACTCGAGAATTCGGTTCCACAGCTG
Source organism: Jonquetella sp. BV3C21 (assembly GCF_000468895.1). Taxonomy (NCBI): domain Bacteria; kingdom Thermotogati; phylum Synergistota; class Synergistia; order Synergistales; family Dethiosulfovibrionaceae; genus Jonquetella; species Jonquetella sp. BV3C21. The sequence goes on from NZ_AWWC01000001.1 coordinate 69,341, forward strand.
CTGAAGCAGCTCGTTTCTCTTGTCCATGTCAAGACAGGCCAACGCCGCGTCAATCAGCTCGTCGAGCTTGGGGTCGGACGTGAACGACTTGTTGGTTGTGCCGGCGGCCGTGGAGTAGAGCATGGTCTGCCAGTACATCGCTGGGTCGCGGGACGTCTGCATACCCCAAGTAATGATGTACATGTCGTGCTGGCCGGACTTGATCTTCTCCTCGAACACGGCGTTTTCAAACACCTGCACGTTCACGTTGATGCCAACCTGAGCCAGCATGGACTGGATAACCGTCGCCAAGTCGATTCGTTCCTGAGCGTTGACTACCCACAGGTTCAGCTCCAACGGCAGCTTGACGCCTGCTTCGGCTAGCAGCTCTTTGGCTTTCTGTTGGTCAAACGGCCAAGGCTTGGCGTCCTTGGGATACCACATGCTGACGGGAAGCAGTGGGCCGGCTGGAACTTCCGAGTTGCCCTGATAGACCACTTGGTTCAGCACGTTCTTGTCCAGCGCGTAGTCGATGGCCTGACGGACCCGAGGATCGGACAGCTTCGGACTCTTGGTGTTCAGCCCGAGGTGCATCAGCACCATGCTGGGCCCCTTGGTGACGTGAACCTTGTCGCTCTGGTCGATTCGCTCCGCGTCGCTACTGGGCACGGCGTAGATGAAGTCGGCCTTGCCGGTTTCTAGCGCGATGACCCGGCTGCTCTCGTCGGGAAGAATGAGGAACTCGAGGTTCTTGAAGTTGGCCTTCTTGCCCCAGTAGTCGTCAAATCGGGCCAAGGTGAGCTTTTCGCCCTTGTTCCAGCTGACGAACTTGAACGGGCCGGTGCCAATCGGGCGGCGGGACACGTCGCTGCCCGCTTCTTCTACCGCCTTGCGGCAGAAAATGGAGGCGTAGGGGTGCTTCATGTTGAACAGGAACCCGCCGACCGGGCCCTTCGTCCGAACGATGACCGTGTACTTGTCGATGATCTCAAACCCGTTCGGGTCGATAAAGCGGCCGCTGGATCCGGCGTAGACCGACTGGGTCGGGTCGGTGGCCCGCTTGAGGGAGAACACCACGTCGTCGGCGGTGAGCTCTTCGCCGTTGTGGAACTTGACGCCCTTGCGGAGGTAGAACTTGTAGGTGGCGTCGTCGAGCCGTTCCCACTTCTCGGCCAGCACGGGGACGAGCTCACGGGTCTTGCCGTCGACTGTGACAAGAGGCTCGAACACCTGCTTAATCAGGGAGAACGACGCCGTGTCGACCGAGTTCTGCGGGTCGAGGTTCTTAGCGTCCACGTTCACTCCTACCACCAGCGTGTCCTTTTCCTGTCCGAAGACCGGGAGAGACGCGCCAACCGCAAGGGCTGCCAGCGCAGCCAAAGTACAGAACAACAGCTTCCGTTTCATAACATCCCCACCTTTTAAATCAGTTTTTATGTTCTAGCCGATAACCGGCCAGAGGTCTTCCTGTTCCATCAGGGGAAGCACGGTTCCCACGTTTCTGGCCTCGGCCTCGCGGTAAATGAGGTCCCCTAAGGCCAAGTCGCTGATCGCCATACCCAAGTTAAGCGACAGCACTCGATCTGAAGGCGCGATCCGCGGCTGTTTTTTCCCGAGTACCAGCTCGCTCAGCTCGCCGTCCACTTCCGGCTTGCCGCCGAACGCGTCCGGCTCGGTCTCAAAACGGTTCAAGAACTGTTTGGCGTCGTCGGTGAAAATTCGCTCAACGCCGGCGACGGCGTCGGGAGCCAGCGGCTGCGCCAAGTTGATGGAAATGAAAAGCGATCCGGGGGCGATCCAGTCCAAGTGGATTCCGTGCCCGCCGGGGCCGACTGCTGCCACCACGTCGCAGTCCCTGACGGCCTCTTCCATCGTGGCCGGAACCAGCTTTACGCCGGGCAGCTTGGGCGCGATCTGACGGATAAACTCGTCCCGTTTCGACTCGGTGCGGTTGTAGACGCGGATTTCCTTCACGGTCGGCAGCTCTTGAGCCAGCATGAGGGCGTGGAACCTGCCCTGAAGGCCGGTCCCCAAAAGGCCCATCACCTTCGGCGCGCGGGGCGAGCAGAGTCGGGCGGTGAGAACGGAAACGGCTGTCGTCCTTGCCACGGTGATCCAGCGGCAGTCCATGACGGCAAGCGGCACGCCGCTGTCCGGATCGTTCATCACCTGCAGGCCGGTGAACTGGGGCAGATCCCGATCCCGCTCGTTCTCTGACGAGCGAGAAAGCCACTTGAGGCCGCATACGTCCAGGTCGGACGCGTAGGCCGGCATGGCGTGCATGTAGTCGTACTTGCGCCCCTCACGGGGGAAGATCGCCGGTTTCGGCGGCATCTGCACCAACTTTTTGCCGTGAGAAACGAGCATTCGTTCAAGGGCCGAAACGATTTGCGTTGACGTGAGATTTAGTGACAGGATGTCCTCTTGGGACAGAAAACGAATGCGGACAGACTTCACTCCTGAGCACCTCCATTTACAATAACCCCGGGGCTATATATGCCCCGGGTCTTTAGGTTTCTATTGTTATCTGTGGGAGATAATGTCAATCAGGGTGTGATCGGCGTCCTTCATGCCCTCACGGTTCAGCCGGGCGGCGTTGTCCGCTGTCTTGCGGAAGTCGGAAATGTCCACGACGCCTTGGGAGACGGCCATGCCGCCGCCGCTGAGGGCGATTTGAGCCGCGTAAAACGCCTCGGTCGCTCCGGTCCCCACCTTGAGGGCGCAGGACTCCTTGGCGCCGTCGCAGACCATGCCGATGATGTTCCCCAGCAGGAGTTCCATCGCCTTTTGGGCCTGCTGGTTCGTTCCGCCCATGATGTTGACGATACCGGCTGCCGCTCCAGCGCCGGCAGCGACTGCGCAGCCGCACACCGGACTCAGCCGTCCCATCCGGCTCTTGATGAAGCTGGTAGCCAGATGGCTGTAGGCAATGGCCCGGGCGATTTCGGATCGGCTTTTTCCGTAGTACTTGCCCACCACGTAGACCGGCAGAATGGCCGTGATGCCGTGGTTGCCGCTGCCCGCGCTGCTCATGACGGGGAGCGAAACCCCGGCCATGCGGGCGTCGGACGCGGCGGCCGAAATAGCCTTGACCTGCGCGGCCAGATCCTCGTCGTATCTGGCTCCTGCGGCGTTCTTCACAGCCCGTCCCAGCCCGAGGCCGACTTGGTTCTCAAAGCCGTAGTTGGAGATCTTCAGGTTCATCTCCACGCCGTTCATCACGTAGTCCTCGTCAGCAGGGGACAGCTGATCGGCCAGTGCCATCACGTCGTCAAAGTTCATGGTCGAAACCTGCGCGGCCACTGGGACGGAAGCTCCGGCGCCGGTAGCTGCGGCGGCTTCAAACGTGACTTTTCCGTTCTGTAGCGCCTTAACGATATTGCCGTGGCTGCCCTCGATAATCGCCTCACCGGTATCGGCCCCGCGGGTCGCGACGGCCTGGACGAACACGCCCGGCTTGCCGTTGGCCTTGAGCGACAGGTGGCCGGCGGCCATAAAGTCCTTGGCGGCTTTCAGGTCCTCCGGAGAGGCGTCCTTCAGGACTTCCAAGCCATAGGCGCTCTTGCCGCAGAACACGGCCAGCGCCGCGGCGATCTCGTTGCCCCGGAGCCCGTTCGTACCGGGAACCCCGACCGCGATGCCGTTTTTATAGATGCTGTCGCTGACGACCACATCCAGCTTCTCAGCCGTACCGGGCAGCTGCTCGCACGCTTTGGCGACTGCCAAGGCGACTGCTCCCGGTTCGGTGCATCCAAGGGCCGGTTTAACTTCCTGCTGCAGAAATTCTGTGATGGTGAACAAGTTCAACCCCTCCAAAAGTACCGGTACCGTACCGGCAGCTCAACAGCGACAACAGGAGCGGGTACACTCAACAACGGTCGAGTGCACGAGCTGCAGTCGGCTTTCAGGTGTCTGCGGCGCAATGACGCAGCCAGGGCCAAGAATGATTCCCTTGCCGTCATGCCGGGACGCTACCTCTCGAACTTCCGCGGTGACCTCTTCATCGGTCTTGCCCAGCCAGTTGCTGCCCCAGCTCAGGCCGCCGACGAACGTCTTGTCGCTGTAGGACCGCACCTCGTCCATCGACGGGCCGTCATCCCGGTCGTGCCAGCTCAGCCCCTGAACCGGGTAATCCTGAACTTCCTTCAGGCGAACCTTGGGGCCGTGCAGGTGCAGAACGTTAAACCACGTCTGGGACGCGGTAGCTTTCAGCAGCTCCTTGTCGTAGTACTTGACGAACGCCGTATGTTCCTCAGACGTCATCGCGTCCTCGCCGGAAAGCTGAGAAGCGAAGAAGAACCCGTCGGCGCCAAGCTCAACCGACGCTTTCATGAACTCGAGCGTCGTAGCGGTGACGATCTCCAGCGCCCGGTGAATCCGAGCCGGATCTTGGCGCAGGTGTTCCACAAGGACCTTCGGGCTGCACATCTTGGCCAGCGTCGTCATCGGGCTGAACACGGTCTGCAGGAACGGGATCCGCTCGTCCATCATCTCGAACAGCAGCTGCTGAGCCTCGAGCACGACAGCGTACTCGCCGGCGGTGCCGGGGACGAAGTGAATCTTGTCCCAGTCCTTAACGTCTTTAATGATCGGGGCGTGCAGAACCGGCGCTTCGGTGTAGCCGGGGAAGACATCCAGGTCGACGCCGAAGTCAATCGTCGAGTACATGCCGAACGGCATGAACTTGATGAAGTCCAGATCGTACTTCACCTGATTGGCCAAGCTCAGCTCGGCCAGGCGGCGGGGATGCCGGTCCCTGTTGGGGAAGTGCATCCACATGCTGTATGCAATCCGATCGGTTTCTTGGTGGGCCAAAGCCCGTTCAACGCGTTGCTTGTGAGTGAGAGACATGATGATCGTTTCCTCCTTTAAGTTGAGATGCTGTCAAGCAGAAAAACTACATGGGCGGAAACAGCGGCGCTCGATACGAGCCGTCGGTGTCCGCCGCCGTGTACTGAGGATAAATGTACTCGCAAAGCCTCTGGCAGGCCTTGCGCAGGTGCTCGTGGAGAATCAGGATCGCCTCTGCGGAGTTGCGCAGCCGGCAGCACTGCAGTATGGCCAAGTGGTCCTTAGTAGAATCTCCCTTATCGTGCATCAGGTGCAGGTACAGCCGGGTGTACCGCTCTGCGGCCACGTGCTGGGCGTCGATCAGGGCGACGAGCTTGGACCGCCCTGAAACGGCGTAAAGGGCCTGATGAAAATCCCACTTCGTCGACCCATCGACGGCAAGAAGCGACGGCTCAGCCGTGTCAGATCCCCGAATTGCCCGCTCGATCTTGTTGATCTGCTCGTCGGTGATAACGTCGATGGAGTACCGCATGGCCGCCGCCTCGAGAATAAAGCAGACCTCGAATGTTTCCCGAAGTTCCTGAATGGACAAGGATGCCACCTCGGCGCCCTTGAACGGCGAAAAAACAACGAGGTTTTCCCGGGAAAGCTGCATCAGCGCCTCTCGGATCGGGATTCGGCTCACGCCGAAATTCGACGCCAGAGCGTCCTGTCGGAGCTGCTGGCCCGGCTTGTACTCCCCCTTGAGAATGGCGTCTTTTATCTCGACGTAGACCCGTTCAGTAGCCGTCAGCCTCATGGTCTGCCGTTCGCTATCTGACTCGTGGGGGGTTGTTTTGGG
>NZ_AWWC01000002.1:0-8945 GCF_000468895.1 Jonquetella sp. BV3C21
GTTCTTAAGAGTCTGTTCAGTCATGGCTCCGCCTCCTTATCGTTTCAGCTTCGGGTCAAGCGCGTCGCGCAGACCGTCGCCCACGAAGTTCAACGCCAGTATGGTGATCATGATGGCCAAGCCGGGGAACAAGGTCATGTAGGGGTAGTCGCGAATATAGCTTCGCCCGCCGGAAAGCATGGCGCCCCACTCGGGCGTGGGCGGCTGAATGCCCAGACCGATGAAGCTCAGGCCGGCGGCAGAAAGAATTGCGCTGGCAACGCCAATCGTCGCTTGAACAATCAACGGGGCCATACTATTGGGAAGAATGTGCTTAAGAATGATTCGCCAGTCTGAGCTGCCGACAGCTCTCGCCGCCTCGACGAACTCCTGACCTCGAAGCGTCAGGACGGCCCCTCGGACAATTCGCGCGTAATGCGGCATAGAAGCAAAACCCACGGCAACCATCAAGTTGAACAGTCCCGGCCCAAGCGACGCTGCAATTGAAATCGCCAGCATCATCTGCGGAATTGACAAAAGAATATCCATGCCTCGCATGATAATGTTGTCTAATTTTCCGCCGTAGTAGCCGGCAAGCGCTCCCAAAAGGCCGCCCGCTACAGTTGAAATTCCAACTGCAATGAATCCAACAAAAAGAGAAATTCTCGCGCCGTAAACTATTCTGCTGAATATGTCTCGCCCAAACTCATCGGTGCCGAACCAAAACTCTTTGCACGGCGCAGTGTATGCCATCATCAAGTTCTGCTTAGAAAATTTGAATGGCGCGATCTTATCGGCAAATATGGCCGTGAGAAAAAGTAATATAACAATAGCTAACCCAAAAACAGCCAACGGGTTATGACAAAACTGATGCCAAATTGCCCGAAATCCTCGTAGGTTTTTCTTTTTTTTCACGCTGTCAGTCATTTTCGGTCCCCTCACTTGTACTGCGCCTTAATGCGCGGATCGACGTACGCATAGAGCAAGTCGACCAATAAATTGACTAAGCTAACCGAAAATGCGATAAACAGCACCCCGCCTTGGACTGTCGGATAGTCCCGCATCTTGATCGAATCGACCATCAGCCGGCCGACGCCAGGTATGGAGAAAATTGATTCGGTTAAAAGCGCACCACCCAGCAGGTTGCCAAACTGCAAGCCAGCAACGGTAATGATAGGAATCAACGCATTTGGAAGCGCGTGGCTCCAAATGACGCGAGACTCCTTCTGTCCCTTGGCGCGAGCAGTGCGAATGTAGTCCTGACGGATAACCTCCAACATTGAGGACCGGGTCATTCGGGTAAGAATTGCTAAAGAGCCAAACGCCAGTGAGAGCGACGGCAATATCATCGCTGAAAACGTGCTGAACCCGGAAGAAGGGAACCACCCCAGTTGAACTGAAAAAAACAGAATCAACAACAGCCCCAGCCAAAAGGAGGGCATAGAGATACCGATTAAAGCAAACACCAGCACGACCGAGTCAAGAAAAGAATATTGCTTAATCGCCGATACTATCCCTAAAGGAATTCCGATCAACACTGAAAAAAGGGTTGCAAGCCCTGCCAGAAGGCAGGTGTTTGGAAATGCAGAAAGGACGTCTGCGAGAACGGCATGCTTGGTAATATACGAAGTACCAATATCTTGATTGAAAACAGCGTTATAGAGGTATCGTCCAAACTGAACAAAAAAAGGATCATTCAGTCCCTGAGCAGCTCTGAACTGCGTTAATGCCTCCTCACTTGCCTGCTCACCTAAAATCAATTTCGCCGGATCCCCTGGCGTCAAATACAGCATCGTGAAAATCACGAAGGCAACGCCTACCAATACCGGCACCATCGAAAACAACCGTTTAAATATGTATCGATGCATGCTCCAGTCTCCTCCTTACCCTCTCGATAGCCCTCTTTTGCGTCTCCTGACACAACGTTACCCGATTAAACCGCCACCGTCATTATTATCAAACAACATATAACAGCGATTTTTTGATTTATAAACACTAAACGCCCTCGGAAAATCCGCCGTGATACTTTTATAACAATAATAACGCGATATTTTTAGCTTTTAGAGACAAAAAACATGGCCGCCTGTCAGTCAGGCGGCCATGAGTGTAGCGTTTTTTGGATTTTTTTACGGCTATTTCCTATGATTTTCATCAAATATGTTCATTCGGTACATCTTGAACGCTATCCCGAGCGAGAGCCTTTTGTCGCTGTCATTCAAGTCGGCGCGGAGAAGCTCTCTGATTTTGTCGTACCGATACCGCAGCGTGTTGTAGTGAATCGAAAGGTCATCAGCCGCCTGTTTGAGCTGCCAATTGCTCTTGATGACCGCTTCCAGCGTGATGAGCAGGTCGCTGTTGTGCTCTTTGTCGTGCTGAATCAGAGGCTGAAGCTGCTCTTCACAGAAGTTTTTCGCGTCCGGCGTGTTGCAGATCGGCGCGATGAAGGAGAAAATGCCCAGTTCGTCCCAGTCAATGATGTGGTTGCCGCACTTGAGGCTGCGAACAATTTCTAGGGCTTTTTTCGCTTCGGTGTAGCTTTCGTGAGCGAGAAAGGCGCTCTCTTTGAACCGTCCTGTGGCTATTGTGACTGTGGCCTCGGTTCGCTTGGCGATTTGCTCCTGAATTTTGAGAAGGTCTTCGCGCCCAATATGCCGGCTCGGCGGTTCGGGGGAGAAGTCCAAGAAGACGATCGCGTCGCTCATGGTGCTGTAAGGCATTTTCGAGTAAACCCGCCGTATGCCTTCGACGGCAATGGAAGAAACCATTTGACGCCGCTCTTCAAGCTGAGCATACGGCGTTTCACTGCCGTCAGGCCGGCGTTTTTCCGGGTCAATCTGGACGACGATTGCCCGCACCCACCCGGACAGATCCCAGCCGAACCGGTGGGCCCGCCGGGTAAGATCCCGTTCGTGTTTGACGTTGTTTAAGATCAGGTCCTGCACAAATTCGTTCCGGTAGCGATATTCCACTTCCCGGCTGGCGATATCCCGCTGAACGAGCAGCATCAGAGCCGTCGCGGCGTGCTGAGCCGCCGTCTGCAGCTGTCTGTCCTGCTTCTGTTCTCCCGGTGCGGAGTTCAGAAACAGATAGCCGTAGACGTTGTCGCCGGACTGAATTTTTCGGCACAGGTATTTGTCCTGCAGCTCCCTCAGGGCAAGCCCAAAGACGTCCTCCCGAAATGCCTCGTTTTTCGCCGAGCAGTAGCGCTCCCGGGACGGAAGGCTGAAAAACGCGACGTCCTCCCGTGAGAACAGCTGCAGGTTGTAAAGCACCTGATCAATGCCGCCGCCTTCAACCAATAAGTCGGAAAACGATCGAAGAACCATTTCTGAAAAGCGAATATCACCGGCCTGTTCGTTGATGATCCGGCTCAAAATCGGCGTGATGACGTCGGTAAAGGCCAGCTGAATGGGAATTTCCAGTATGGCGAGCCCTATTTTGTCTGCCGTGTCCTTGACTTGTTCCGGCAACTGCCCGATGAAGCGGCCGAGTTTGACGCCGAGCGCAGCCGCTCCGGCGGCATTGAGGTCGTTCACCAGCGAAAGCAGCTGTTCCGGGTTTTCTCTGGCGAGATACGCAGAGGTGAGCACCAATTCACCGCCGTGAAGCCAGCGGCTGATGTCCGGCGCTTCCATGACGTTGACGTTCCTGACCGGGCGTTCAAGCCCGCTTGCGCCTGCCAGCAGGCGTATTCCCTCAAGTTCGGACATGTCGAGCAAGTCCCGAACGACTAGCGGCATGCGAAACCTCTCCTTCCCCTTATCCTCCCGCTTCCGGCAGGCCTTACTTTTCCAAGTTCATCAGGTACTGCAGGCAGGTGCGGACGCCGAACGACGAGGCCCCGGCGCTGTAGCAGTCAAACGCGCTTTCGTAATAGTCGACGCTGGCGATGTCCAAGTGAATCCAGCTGGTTCCCGGCACGACGAATTCCCGAAGGAACATGCCGGCGGTGATGGCGCCGCCGCCCGGGCCGGCAGAGTTTTTCACGTCCGCGAAGGGCGTAGAAATTTTCTCTTTGAGCTTGTCGTCGTCCAACGGGAAGTAATGGAACCGTTCGCCGACTGCCTTGCCCGCGTCAATAATGGCTTGAGCCAGAGCGGCGTCGTCTCCCAGAGCCCCGGCCGTGTAGCCACCCAGAGCCGTTCCGATCGCGCCGGTGAGCGTGGCCATGTCAATAAGGGCGTCGGGCTTCAGCTCGCAGGCGTAGGCCAGAGCGTCGGCGAGCGTCAGCCGGCCTTCGGCGTCGGTGTTTTTCACTTCAATGGTCTTGCCGTTTTTGGCTCGGATGATGTCGTCTACCCGGTAGGCGTCGCCGTCGGGCATGTTCTCCACCGCGCCAAAGATCCCGTGAACTTCCAGCGAAGGACGAAGGGCTGCAACGGCTTCCATGATGCCCAGCACGTTGCACGCGCCAGTTTTGTCCCCTTTCATGGTGATCATGCCGTCTCGGGTCTTGATGCTCAGCCCGCCGCTGTCAAAGGTGACCGACTTGCCGACAAAGACGACTCGCTTGGGGTTTTCGATGCCTTGAGGCCGGTAGACCATGTGGACGAACCGAGGCCGTTTGGCCGAGCCGCGGCCAACGGCAAACAGGGCTTCCATGCCCATTTCGTGAATTTGCCCTTCGTCGTACACGGTGCATTCCAGTCCGCCGGCGCGGGCGACTTCCTGCGCGCAGTGGGCCATTTCGGCCGGCCCGATGACGTTGCCCGGCTCGTTGGCCAAGCTTCTGGAACGAATCTGGCCGCCGGCAAACGCTCCCGCTCGCTTCAGCCCAATCTCGGTTCCGTCGAGGAAGACTTCTTCCGGTCCGGCGTATTTGGGCCGGGCGGTCCGATATTTGTCAAAACAGTAGTCGCCCAGAAGAATGCCTTCGGCGGCAGCCTGCGTCAGCCGATCGTCAAGGGCTTCGGGGAAGTAGAGCCGGATGGCCTTGATTCCCCGACCGTCCAGTTCCCGCTGCAGGTTTGCGCAGCCGTTCCGCAGGGCCCGCGCCAAACACCCTTCGGCCGGGAGCTCGGCTAAAATCACCCTAGGCGTTTTCTTATCCGCTGTTGGAATAAGGTGCCATCCGGCCTTTCCGGGCTCAAGTCCGGTCAGAGAACGAAGGGCCCGGCCGATTTCAAGAAGGCCGGCAGGAGCCTGCGGCTCCTTCTCTCCACGGTAAAAAAGGACTGGGACTGCGTCCGAACCGGCAGCTGCCGCTGAAACGACTTTTACTGTCATTGTTATCTCCTCCTGTCTAACGTCAACGGATGTTCTTTGTTACTTTACCACAAAATGGGACCGACAAGCTCAGAGAAATTCAACAGTTACCGAAAAACGACATTTTTTTATCTCAATCTCACGGAGTAATCTTGCACGGGTAAGTTGTTTATCGGATAATAGATCGCGTCAGGGGGTTCTACAGGGGGACACCCGACAGCTCTGGCTTGCCGGAGTTTATTTGACAAGGGAGGTATTGTGAATGTCCAAAAAGTTTTTTGCGTTGCTGGCTGGCATGTGCCTTTTCGCAGGCGCCGCTTGGGCAAAGGGCGATACACTGACCGTCGCGAACATCTACGACGCCAAGTCGCTTGACCCGGTGGCATCCAACGACGTGGCCTCGGCGGGTGTCTGCATCCACATCTATGACAACCTGCTGACGATCACCAACGACAACAAGCTCGTTCCTCAGCTGGCCACAAAGTGGGAGCAGATCGATCCCAAGACCTTCAAGTTCTACCTTCGTCAGGGCGTCAAGTTCCACAATGGCGAGCCGTTCACTGCCGACGACGTGGTTTACACGGTCAACCGGGCGAAGTCCGACGTGGGCGCCGCTATGAAGCAGTACACCGATCCTATCGACTCGGTCGAGAAGATCGATGACTACACGGTTGTGTTCCACCTCAAGTACCCCTACACGCCGTTCGTCATGACCCTGACCCACATGTGGGGCGGCATCGTCAACAAGAAGGCCGTCGAGGCGGCTGGCGACAGTTACGGCATGAACCCGGTCGGAACCGGCGCGTTCAAGTTCGTCTCTTGGGCGAAGAACGATCGGATCACCCTTGAGCGCAACGACGACTACTGGGGCGACAAGCCGGCATATAAGACGCTGGTCATGCGCTCGATTTCCGAGGACAACAGCCGGACCATCGCTCTTGAAAGCGGCGACGTTGACATCGCCTACCAGATCAGCCCGATGGACATTCAGAGAGTCGAAGAGAACCCGGACCTTGAGATTCACCGGGTCAACACCACGTCCATCACTTACTTGGGCATGAACTGCAGCAAGAAGCCTTTGGACGACGTCCGCGTCCGTCAGGCGATTTGGTACGCCCTTGACGTTCCGACGATTCACGATGCGGCTTGGCACGGCGTTGGTTCTATTCCGAAATCCGCCATTTCCCCCGAGATCCTGTACTCGGCCACTGACCTGCCCCAGTACACTCTGAACGTTGAGAAGGCGAAAGAGCTGCTGAAGGAAGCGGGAGTTCAGCTGCCTCTGCACATTGAGCTGTGGACCAACGAGCTGCAGCAGCGGCAGGATATGGCCCAGATGATTCAGGCTTACTTGAAGGCCGTCGACATCCAGGTTGACATCAAGGTTCTGGAGTGGGGCGCTTACCTCTCCGGCCTGACGGAAAAGAAGCACGACATGTTCATCCTTGGCTGGTCCGCCTCCGTGCCCGATCCTGACGTGGCAGTGTACGGCGTTCTGGCTTCCAAGGGACCTTCCAACTACACGTACTTCTCCGATCCGACTCTTGACGAGCTGCTTGAGAAGGGCCGCCAGCTGCCCAGCGGCGACGAGCGGCAGGCCACGTACCACAAGGCCCAGGAAGAGATTCACAAACAGGCTCCGTGGGTTTACCTGCACCTGTCCGAGGACGCCCAGGGCGCTCAGAAGTACGTGAAGAACTTCTTCCCCAGCCCGATCAGCTACACCAGACTGACCGGCGTTACCTTTGAAGAGTAGCGCTTCCTGATTCAGGCAGAACCACATTGTTCCCAGATGGAGCTCGCCGCTGTGAGGAGACCGAGCGGCGGGCTCCTTTTTTGAGAGCCCCTGCCGCCCGTCCATAGACTGGCGGCCAAGATTCAGCTGAGGGGTTGACCCGTCACACGAGGGGGATGTGAATGTACCGGTATATCTTTCGCAGAATTTTTGCCCTGATTCCGGTGATGGTCGGCGTGGCGTTCATTGTGTTCTCGCTGCTGTTCATCACCCCGGGCGATCCGGCCCGCATCGTTTTAGGAGACCAAGCGCCGCAGTCGGCTATCGAAGTGTTCCGCGCCAAACAAGGCCTGGACGATCCGTTTTTGATTCAGTTCGGACGGTATCTCTACAAGGCTGCGGTCAAGCAGGACTTGGGGATTTCGTACGTCACCAAGACCCCGGTCAGCAATACCATTCTCGCGGCTTTCCCCGCCACCGTGAAGCTGGCGGCTTTTTCCATGATCATCGCCGTGCTTATCGGCATTCCCTGCGGAATTATCTCCGCGATCAAGCAGTACTCTATCTTCGACACGATCACCATGGTGTTCGCCATGGTGGGGCTTTCTATGCCCGTTTTCTGGCTGGGCCTGCTGCTGATCCTCTTCTTCTCCGTCCGGCTCCGCTGGCTGCCGTCGTCAGGGTTCAACACGTTTAAGTCGATGATCCTGCCGTCCGTGTCGCTGTCCGCTCAGGCTATTTCGATGATTACCCGAATGACCCGGTCCTCCATGCTGGAGGTTATCCGTCAGGACTACATCCGCACCGCCCGCGCCAAGGGACAGAAAGAGTCGGTCATTATCTGGCATCACGCTCTGCCCAACGCCTTGATCCCGATCGTCACCATTACCGGGCTCCAGTTCGGCGGGCTTCTGGGCGGCGCCGTGCTCACCGAGTCGGTGTTCTCCGTCCCCGGCGTCGGCCGGCTGATGGTCGATTCCATCAAGATGCGCGACTACCCGATGGTTCAGGGCGGCGTGCTGTACGTCGCTCTGGCGTTCTGTTTGGTCAACCTGCTGGTCGACCTGCTGTACGCCTACATCGACCCGCGCATTAAGGCGCAGTACAAGTAGGGTGACGACGATGGCAAACAAGAAGAAGGTCCCGCCCCAACAGGGCATTGCCGGCGTCCTCTACCGCCTCAGCCGCTCCCCGCTGGCAGTCTTCGGGCTGCTGGTCGTGGCTGTCCTCATCTTTGCGGCTATTTTTGCCACTCAGATCGCCCCGTACGGTCAGGCAGATATGAACTTGGCGAACCGGTTCATGTTCCCTTCGTCTGCTCACTGGTTCGGCACCGATGAGTTCGGCCGGGATATCCTGAGCCGAATCATTTTCGGCGCCCGCATTTCCCTTCAAGTGGGCTTGATCGCCGTTGGCATTTCTCTGGTCTGCGGCGGCCTGCTGGGCGCGATTGCCGGCTACTACGGCGGCAGGCTTGACAACGTGATCATGAGAGCCATGGACGTGCTTTTGGCTATCCCGGGAACCCTTTTGGCCATCGCCATTGCGGCGTCGCTCGGGCCCGGCCTTTACAACTTAATGATCGCGGTCGGCATTTCGGCCGTCCCGAGCTACGCGCGTATCGTCCGAGGTTCCGTTCTGACCCTGCAGGGTCAGGAGTTCGTCGAGGCGGCGCGAGCCGTCGGCAGCTCGGACTGGCGAATCATCATGAAGCACATCATCCCCAACAGTATGGCTCCGATCATCGTCCAGTCCACGCTGGGCGTCGCCAGCGCGATTTTGAACGCTGCCGGCCTGAGCTTCATCGGTCTGGGCATTCAGCCGCCCACGCCCGAGTGGGGCGCCATGCTCTCCGGCGGACGGAGCTATATCCGCAACTACCCCTACATGACCCTGTTCCCCGGCTTGGCCATCATGATTACGATCATGGCACTGAACTTTTTAGGCGACGGTCTGCGCGACGCGCTCGACCCGAAGCTGAAGCGGTAAGGAGGCGGAAGTCATGACAGATCTGACTGCAAAGAAA
>NZ_AWWC01000003.1:0-95063 GCF_000468895.1 Jonquetella sp. BV3C21
GTACTTATCGTAGGAGGCCGCTTTTTTATCGCTTTAACTTCGCCGCACAGCGGCCGATGATCTCCAAAGCCTGATCGACCTCTTCGGCAGTCGTGAAGTACCCCGGACTCAGCCTCAGGCCGCCAGCCGGAAACGTCCCCAGCGTCCTGTGTCCCCACGGCGAGCAGTGAAGCCCCGGACGAGTTTCAATTCCGTGCTCGGAGAGCTCGGCAGCCAACTCGGCGTTGTCCACCCCGTCGAAGTTCAACAAGAACACCGAGACGCGGCCTTCCATTCCCTGCCGGCCGTACAGGTGAACCCCAGGAAGGGCCAGAAGCCCGTCGAGCATCCGTCCGCCAACGGCCCTTTCTTGGGCCGCAATTTTTTGAACCGTCTCGGACTGGATCCACTGGACCGCCGCGTTCAGTCCGGCGATGCCCGGCAGATTCAGCGTCCCGGACTCGAACTTATCCGGCATGACCGACGGCTGGACCTCTTGGTCGGAAAAGCTGCCTGTCCCGCCGCGAATCATCGGACGGCAGCGTTGTGCGATGTCGCCCCTCCAAATAATCCCGCCGATGCCCTGAGGGCCTAAAAGGCCCTTATGGCCGGTAAAGCAAAGAGCTGCCAACCCTAATTCCGTCGCGTCAAGCGCTATGTGCCCGGCAGTCTGAGCCGTGTCGGCTACCAAGTTAATTCCCCTCTGCCTGCAAATCTCAGCGACGCCCTTCAAGTCCTGAACCGTGCCGCAGATGTTGCTGGCGTGACTCATCACGACCAAGTCGGTTTTCTTCTTATCCAATTCCTTTTTCAGGTCGTCCAAGTCGAGCCGACCTTCAGAGTCGCATTCAACGACGTCCACCTGGACGCCCTTCTCGCGAAGGGAACAGAGCGGACGGATCACCGCGTTGTGTTCCATCGACGTGGTGACGACCCGGCAGCCCGGCTCCAACAAGCCGTTCAGGACCGTGTTCAGCGACTCGGTGATATTCGCTGTGAACGTCACAAGCGTCGGCAGCCGATGTGAGTGGCCGTTAAAGAACGAAACCAGCGTTTCCCGACACTCCAACACAGACGACGCCGTCTTCATGTCCCGAGACGACGCGCTCCCTCTTCCCAAATTTGCCCCGCCCAACGATATGAACTGAGAAATTGCCTCGCAGACTTCTTTCGGTTTCGGCCAACTCGTCGCGCCGTTGTTCAGGTATATCCCCACGATGCATCACGACCTTTAATTCATAATCTTATGTCGTTATTTTTTTCTATGCAGATTTATCATATCGTCCTGCAGAAAAACTGTCAAAAGTTTCACTTAAACGAAAAATACTCCCTCTTTTGTGGATAACTCCCCAACGAACTCCCTTTACGGTATGATATAAGCGATCATCGTCAAGAAGCCAGAGAGGTGAATGGTGTGTCAGATCAAGAACTGAAGGACCTCTGGGAAAATTTGCTCGCCCTCGCCGAGCCGCTGCTTCCTGCCGGCACGGTGGAAACGTGGCTGAAAAGCTGCGTTCCTTTGTCGTACGTCGACGACACTTTGACCGTTGACGCAGCGAACGTCTTTATCGAAAACACGATCCGCAACCGGTACCTAAAAACACTGGAAGAGCTTATGTCCCGGGCGGGACTCGGCCAGTCCATTTGTCTGACCGTTCCGCAGGAAAAAGACTCTTCTTCCGGCAAACCCGAACAGCCCCAACGGGTTGCCGAGCCGAAAAACCCGTCGCCCACTGGACTGAATCCAAACTACAAGTTTTCGTCGTTCGTCGTCGGCCGGTCAAACCGGCTGGCCCACGCCGCGAGCCTTGCCGTGGCCGACAATCCCGGCTCGGCGTACAGTCCTCTTTTCATCTGGGGCGGCGTCGGACTGGGGAAAACGCACCTAATGCACGCGATCGGCCACCACGCTTTAGCCCAGAATCCGCGGCTGCGGGTTACCTACGTGAGCTCAGAAAAATTCACCAACGAGCTGATCACAGCCATCAAGAACAACAAGACGGCCGAGTTCAGGTCCAAGTATCGCCACATGGATCTGTTGCTGATCGACGACATTCAGTTTATCGCCGGCAAGGAAAGCACTCAGGAAGAGTTCTTCCACACGTTCAACACGCTGCACGACAACAAAAAACAGATCGTCCTGAGTTCCGACCGGCCGCCGAAGGAGATCAGTGACATCGAAGAGCGGCTCGTCAGCCGGTTCGAGTGGGGGCTCGTCACCGACATTCAGCAGCCCGATTACGAGACGCGGATCGCCATCTTAAAGAAGAAAGCCGAATCCCGAAACTACCCGCTGCCCGACGAGGTTGCCGCGTACTTGGCTCAAAATATCCCAAGCAATATCCGAGAGCTTGAAGGGTCTTTGAACCGGGTCATCGCCTGCGCCGAGCTGAGCAGCGAACAGATCACTGTTGAACGGGCCGTCGAGTGGCTCAAGGACATGATCGGTTCCAGGCGGCGGGGAGTCATCACGATTGAGACGATTCAGCAGATCGTCGCTGAGGAGTGCGGCTTTACGGTCGAAGACCTCGTGAGCCGAAAGAGGACCAATGACATCGCCCTTTCTCGCCAGATTGCCATGTTCCTCTGCCGAACTCACACCGAGTGCAGTCTTCAGCAAATCAGCACGGCCTTTAGGAAAAAAGACCACACGACGGTTCTCCACGCTCACAGGAAAATTTCGTCCCTGTTAATGGAAAACCTGCGCGTGAAAGCCCTTGTGGAAAACATAGAAAAAAAACTGTGAAAACCGGCGAATGAACTGGCGAATAAGTCATCCCTCTCGGGGAATTTCTCAAACCGGTGCGAATATGTGGTTCTCCGTCCACAGAATTTCCATGAGCCTTCCACAGGAGAAAAAGTCACTTCTATCAAGGCCTCGATGACGATATTCGCAGTTCCCACAGAGCCTAATACGACTAATACTAGGTTTTTCATTCTCTAAAAGAAGAACAAGAAGAGAAAGAGAGGTTATCCCTGTGAAACTTCAATTAAACCGGCTCCAATTTCTTAAAGCATGGCAGATGGCCGAACGGACGACGAACTCCCGCGTTCCTCAGACTTCTTTGTACAGCGTTCATATTCGCTGCGGCCAAGATGGGACTTTTCTTGAGGCAACGGATCTGAAAACGTCCATTTCCGTGGCGGCCGAAGGGGTTCAGGTCGTTGAAGAAGGGGCAGCCCTCCTTCCCGTCCGAGTGATTGGTGAGCTTCTCAAAAAAATTGACAGCGAAGTCGTCGAGCTGTCGGTCACCCAAGAGCGCGGAATGTTGGTGGCAGGGAAAAACCAGTACGACGTGGCGGTGTTTCCGACCGACCTGTTCCCTGATATGCCCCGTCCGTCGTCCGATGAACCTTTTGCCCTCGTGCCGTCCGGCGAGCTGATTCGAGTGCTGGACGAGGGAATTGTAGCCGGCAGTGTTTCTGAGGAATTTCCCCGTTACATCGGAGCCTGTCAGCTCCAGTGCCAGAAAGGGGAACTTCGCGCCGTTTCCACCGACGGCCGTCGCCTTTCCCTCTCTAAGTGTCTGTGCGAGAGCGGGACGGACGGCTCTGTCCTCGTGCCGTTAGCGCCGATGAAGGAGTTTCAGCGGTTCCTTCAGTCGGTCGAATCGGACGCGACGGTCCGGGTCTTTACCGATCAGGCGTTAGTTCACTTCTGTCTGCCTGGGCTGGAATACTCGGTTCGCCGAATTGAATCAAGTTTCCCCAACTATGAAAAGGTCCTGAGAAAGGACTTCACGTCCACCCTGACGGTGAATCGGGGGCTGTTCATTGGAGCTCTTGAACGGGTTGATCTGCTCGTTCGGGAGAACAATCACCTCGTGGTGGTTACTCTGTCGCCGTCCGGCGAAATGACCTTGGTCGGTCGATCGCCAGAGGTGGGCAAAGCTTGCGAGCACTTGAGCGGCATGATCACCGGAGAGTCTTTGAAGGCCGCCTTTAACGCCAATTACATGTTGGACGGTCTCAGGGCGTTTCACGGCGACGAGGTGTACATGACGTTCAACGGGAGCAACGGGCAGATGAACATGATGCGTCCCGGTAGCGATACGTTCCTGTACATGCTCATGCCCGTCAACTTGCAGCAGAGCGAATACGAGGACTAGCTTGAATGCGGGTCGTCGGATTGAGGACCCGCCGATTCAGGAACTTGGCCGCTCAGAAAGTTTCGTTCAGTTCGGAGATGAACCTGATTACTGGGGAAAACGGGTCGGGAAAGACGAATTTCCTCGAAGCTCTGAACTGTTTGTGCGGCTGGGGGCCGTTTTCCGCAGGTCGATGGAGCGAACTGACCTGCTGGGAGGAAAACGGCGCGTTTGAGCTGGTCGGGTCGTTTGACGGCGAGTCGGGCGGGACGGTTCAGGTACTTTGCGCTTCCCGGCCGTCTCTTCGTCTCGACGGCGACCGGGCTACTTGGACCGACGTCAGGTTGTTCGCCCCCTGTCTTTCTTTTCTGCCGGCCCATATGGCCCTCATTGAGGGAGGGCCGGTTGTTCGGCGGCGTTTTCTCGACGTTGGGACGGCGCTTTTGTATCCTCTTTATGCCCGCCGGCTGTCCGACTGGCGGCGGCTCGTGAGGCACAAGCGGTACTTGTTGCGTTTGGGGAAACCTGGCGACGTAGCTGACCGGATCATGAAGCCATTGGCCGGGTGGCTGTGGCTGAAGCGGGAAGAATTTGTCGGCGCCCTGCAGAGAGAACTTGACGCTCAGGCGGACTTGCTTTCCTGTCCGGTTCAGATTGGACTGCACCGGGGCGGCGGCGGGGCGTGTTTTGACCCGGAAGAGGATTTTGCCGCCGGGTTGGAGCGTCTTGGACCGGCGGAGAGAAAGAGCGGCCTGCCGCTTGTAGGGCCTCACAGGGACGATTTGACTCTGACGGTTTCCGAGCGACGGGCAATTGATTATTTCAGCCGAGGTCAGCGCCGTCGGGCCGCATTGGCGCTGATTTTAGCTGCAGGAGGAGCGGTCAAGTCCCAGCTCGGCCGTTCGCCGATTCTTTTGATCGACGAGGTGGCGTCCGAGTTAGACGAGTTGGGACGTCAGAAGGTCGTTCAAGCGTTAGGGCAAAGCGGCTGTCAGGTCTTCGCCGCGACCGCCGAGCCCCAGTCGCTGGACTGGCCTGGCGATCGGTTCGTCATGAGGCAGGGGAGCGCTGAAAAGCTCTGAGCTGAAGTTCTGTTGAAAAGCTGAAGGGAGAGCGGAAGATGAACAGACGGCTTGCTGTGGGAGTGATCGTTGCCGCGTGCTTGGCCTGCGGCTCGTGCTGGGGAGCCGACAGGGCGATCTTTGGCCCGTGGGGGCTGAAATTTGGTCAGAAGGCGGAAGAGAGCGCCGCTCAGATGAAGGAGAACGGCGCCTCGCTCGTGTTTGACACGTTCGCGTATCGAATTGGGGTCACGTCGCTGTATCAGGGAGAGTTTTTCGGGCGCTCTTGCTTTGCTCAGCTCTTTACGAACGATCGGGGACTGTGGAGGGTTCAGATGAGCTTCAAGCGTCCGGAAATTCAGGCCGGTTCAGGTCAGAAGGGAAACTACTTTGAGCTGAGCAAGCTGTTGACGGATAAATACGGCAGTCCGAAGACGATCACCACCAGTCACGGCGAAGCCCGTCAGTGGAAGGACGAGGACCAGATGATCGAGCTGACGGCGGACAACCGGTCGGAGTCGAATTACACCACGGTGCTGACCTACACGGACCGGCGCCGTTACATGTGGTAGGCGGGGCTCTTGGAGAGAATAACTCAGCCGTTGGGCGGTTTTGACGTCGTTGTCGTCGGAGGAGGTCATGCGGGCTGTGAGGCGGCGTTAGCCGCCGCTCGGATGGGCGCCTCCGTTCTTCTCGTCGCTCAGGATCTAAGCCGCGTGGCTTTTATGCCCTGCAACCCGTCGATCGGCGGCCCGGCAAAAGGCCACTTGGTCCGGGAGATTTCGGCTCTGGGGGGCGAACAGGCTCGGGCGGCCGACGCGTCGGCTATTATGACCCGATGGCTCAACACGTCGAAAGGCGCGGCGGTTCGCGCGCTTCGGTGTCAGTGCGACCTGAACGACTACGGCAGGTATTACTTCGCCCGGCTGACTGAAACGCCGGGACTTGAACTGCTCCAAGATGAAGTGACGGGCCTGATCTATGACGATTGGGCCGTTTTAGGCGTCAGAACTCGTTTTGGCTTGGAGATCCCGGCGAAACGGGTAATTCTGACCACTGGAACGCACCTACGGGGGCTGATTCACGTCGGTTTGGTGAATTACCCGTCCGGCCCCGTGGGACAGCAGGCGAGCGTCAGGCTGGCCGACGAGCTGGCTAAGATGGGACTGCCGACTTTTCGCCTGAAGACCGGGACGCCACCGCGGCTTCACGCCGATTCGATCGACTGGTCGGTTCTGGAACGGCAGGAAGGGGAAGACACGCCGGAGTGTTTTGATTTTTGGGGAACGCCTGCCGTTCACAAAGAGGCGTTCTGCGCTGTGCTGAGAACCAACAAGGAGACTCACCGCATCGTGACGGACCACTTGGACGAGTCGCCGATCGTCCAACGGGTGATTACCGGCGTCGGCCCGAGGTACTGTCCTTCGATTGAATCAAAAGTCATCGCCTTTCCGAATAAGGACAGCCACCCGCTGTTCCTCGAGCCGGTTGACCGGCTGGGGAAGGAAATTTACGTGCAAAACTTTTCCACCAGCCTGCCGGCGTCCGTCCAGTGGCCGATGGTTCACAGCCTGCCGGGCTGCGGCAGGGCGAAGATCTTAAAGCCTGGGTACGCTATCGAGTACGACGCCCTAAACCCGCTGGGTCTGACGCCGTGGCTGGAGCGAAAGGAAGTTCCCGGGCTCTTCTGCGCCGGTCAGATCAACGGGACGTCGGGGTACGAAGAGGCGGCTGCTCAGGGGCTTTTAGCGGGTATCAACGCCGTTTTAAGCCTGAGAGGAGAGGAACCGTTGGTGCTTGGCCGTCACGAAGCCTACCTCGGCGTTTTAGTGGACGACTTGGTGACGAAGGGAACCGACGAACCCTACCGAATGTTGACGAGCCGGTGCGAGTACCGGCTTCTGCTTCGGCATGACAACGCGGACCGGCGTTTGGCCGCCAAGGGCGCGGCCCTCGGCTTGGTCTCCCAGTCCAAGTGGGACGAGCTGCGCCACCGGTGGGACCGGGAGGACAGGGAGTTCGACAGGCTGGGTTCGCTCAAGCTCACGGCTCAGCAGGTCGACGGCGTGTTGACGGCCTGCCAGTCGCGCCCGACGGGTCAGGGCATGACAGCCGCCGCCCTTTTGCGCCGGCCGGAAGTCACCTATCAGGCGTTGGCTGCCGTCGGCGCGGGAGAACTGACCGGGGACGAGGCGGACGCGGTAGCCGTGCGGGTGAAGTACGAAGGGTACGTGAAGCGCCAAGAGCTGGCCGCCCAGTCGATGCTCCGCTTGGAAGGACTGGAAATTCCGCAGGACTTTGACTTTAAGCTCCTGAACGGCGCGCTGTCCGAGAGCGTTGAAAAGCTGGAACGGGTTCGGCCCCGGACGCTGGGTCAGGCGAGCCGGATCTCGGGGGTGACGCCGGCGGACCTTCAGCACTTGGCTATGATTCTTCGATCTGGAGTTGCCGGCCATGCCAAGCCCTGAACCGCTGTCGTTAGGCACTCTTCTTGCCAAGTACATGCCGCCGGCCTTTCAAGTCGCTCTTCGGCTGATGAAAATTGAAAAGGAATGGGATCAGGTCGTCAGTCCTCAGCTGGCCGGAAAAACCAAGCCAGTCAGCTTTGACCGAACCGGCTTGGTCGTCGAGTGCGTCTCACCGGCCGCGGCTCAGCTGATTGCCATGTCGAGCCGGTCAATCCTCAAGGCGATTGAAAAGCGATGGGGACAGGCGTTCCCGGGGATTCGGACGGTGGTGGTCCGTCAGCTGTCCCGGCGGGTTTCAAGGCCTCAGGAGCCGAGAGGACGGGCGATCAACCCGGACGCGAAAACTGTGACCCAGTACTTTGAGGAAAACGCCGAGAAATTTTCCAATAAGAACGTGGCTCTTGCCCTGGCCCGCCTTCGAGCGACGTTTGAGAAGCGATTCGGGGGGAATGAACAAAAATAAAGACACCGGCTTTCGGGAAGAAAGCAGGTGTCTTTGCGTCTACCAGACGTTGTGATGAACCTTTTCCGCGTCGCCAGTTTCCGGGTAGGACGGGTGCTTCTCCGCCGGTCGGCCGATGACCGCGTATCCCAGCGGCGAAACCGTCTCAGGCAGGCCGAGCAGGCGACGGATCCCCTCGTGCCGTTCCTCGTGGTCCGAACAGTGAATGATGCCGCCGCACCAGACCGCCCCGTACCCTAACGAGTGGGCGGCCAACAGGAGGTTTTCCATCGCTGCCGCGGCGTCGTCCCGCCAGTAGTGGCTCGAAATGGTCGACAGATTCGTCTCGGCGCAGACGGCGAT
Source organism: Jonquetella sp. BV3C21 (assembly GCF_000468895.1). Taxonomy (NCBI): domain Bacteria; kingdom Thermotogati; phylum Synergistota; class Synergistia; order Synergistales; family Dethiosulfovibrionaceae; genus Jonquetella; species Jonquetella sp. BV3C21. Next base: position 8,402 of record NZ_AWWC01000003.1, read on the forward strand.
CACCAGAGGCGCCCCCTTGGCCATGCCGGCGAACTTATGGATCTCGGCGAACTGGTCGATAACGGCTCGATCGTCCATGACGACCAGATGGACGGGCCTGAAGTTGCACGCGCTCGGCCCGGACAGCGCCGCGGCCAGTATCAGCTTTAAATCCTCCGGCTTGATCGGTTCGGACGTGAACTTGCGAATCGACCGGCGGCTCAGAATCGCTTGGATCGTCTCGTTCATGGGGGATCGCCTCCTACTGTTTTTCCTTTGTCACTCCGAGGGCGACAGAGTAAAAGACGGCGACGAGAACGGCACCGCCGACGGCGTTGCCCAGCGTGACAGGAATTAAGTTGCTGGACAGGCCGGACCAAGGCAGGGCCTCCAGCTGGCCCGAGGAGCCGGCCAAAATTCCGGCCGGCAGGAAAAACATGTTGGCCACGCAGTGTTCGTAGCCGGACAGCACGAAGGCTGTGATGGGGAAAAGGACTCCGGCGACTTTGTCGGAAATAGAGTCGGCGGCCAAGGTGACCCACACGGCCAACGTGACGAGCCAGTTGCACAAAATGCCTCGGACGAACGCGGCGCCGAACGGCAGGGCCATCTTTGCGGCGGCCACGGCTCTGGCACGCTCGGCGACGGCGCCGTCACCGCCCAGCAGGCCGCTGAAGGCCAGCAGTCCCACGACCAAGAGGGAGCCGACGAGGTTCCCAAGGTAAACGATGATCCAGTTTCGCAGAATCTGTCCCCAAGAGCAGCTGCCGGTAAAAAGTCCCACCGGCATCAGACAGTTTCCCGTGAACAGCTCGCCGCCAGCCGTGACCACCAGCACGAGGCCTGTGGTGAACACAAGGCCGGACAGCAGGCCAGCCAAGCCGCCGGGGACGCCCGACAGCCGGGCCGTCAGGGTAAGCATGGCAAGTCCGGCGATGCCGACGTAACCGCCGGCTAAAATTCCAAGGAGGAACGCCTGACGGGCCGGTTCGGTTCCTCTCGCTTGGGCCAGCGCGGCGGCGGCTTGAGCCATCTGGGGCAACGATTTCATCGTGTCCTCCGAGCGGTGAGCGCGTTTTTAAAAGACTTCATGAGAGATCTCCTTTCGATTGCGCTGGAGCGCTGACGCGGCAGGCCACGTCCTTCAGGTCCTCCAGTGTCAGCAGAATCGGCGAGCCTGGACGCCGCGTCCGGTTGCGCAGCAGATAGGCGGGGTGAAAAATGGGGCGGACCCAGGCCGTCCGGCCGCCGATTTCCAGCGAATAAAACCTTCCCCGCAGGGCTGTGACGCCCTCCCGCCGCCCAAGCAGCGCCCGAGACGGGACGTTGCCCACGGTGATAATGCCGTCGGGGCGGATCATTTCAAGCTGTCGGCGGAGCCAGCACAGACAGCAGGAAAGCTCGTCCTTTTGTGGGGTGCGGTTGTCCGGCGGTCGGCACTTGACCGCGTTGGTGATGAACAGCTCGTCGCGCCGAAGGCCGCTTTCCTCCAAAAGCTGGGAGAGCAGCCGGCCCGACGCCCCGACGAACGGAATGCCCGATTCGTCCTCCGCCGCGCCGGGGGCCTCTCCCACGAGGACGACGCGGCTTTCTCGGGGGCCCGAACCGAACACCGGCGCTTTCGCGCCGGCCCTGAGCCCGCAGCGCGAACAGCCCGCAAGCTCGCGGGCCAGCATGGTCAGATCGTCGATTCAAACCCCCTCCTCCAGTGAAGACAGCGCGGTACCGCTTCATTGTATCAAATCGGCAGATTCTGCCAAGGAGGAGAACCGCTATAATGGACGAAAGCCAATTGAGCCGCCGCGGGGCGGCGGGTGGGAGATGATGTGGTGGACGACAAGGTATTCCGCGTTTCGGCATCTGTCCGAGGGGCGTGGGTTTCTCCGGCCCTGACCATCAAGCCGCCGTGCCTGCTGGACGTGCTCCAAATGGCAGCCGATCGGGTGGTAGAAGATTTGCATCTGACGATGACCGACATGCTCAAACTTGGCGTGTCGTGGATGGTGCACCGGTACGACGTGGAGCTGGCCCGACCCTTGATGGACAAGGCCCCGATCACCGTGGAGACGTGGCACAAGGCGGTCGATGACCTTTTTACGGTGCGGGAGTTCTGCCTGCTGGACGGGGAGGGAAAGACCGTCGGCACGGCCGTCAGCTCGTGGATTCTGGTGGACGTTGCCCGACGGCGGCCGGTTCGGCTGAGCCGTCACGTGCCGGAACAGTTTATAACCTACTCGAGCCGGCCGGCTCGGCTCATTCGCGGGCACCTGCCGCCGCTTTCCCGAATTGACAGCGAAGAGCCAGTTCACGTTCGGCTGTGCGACTTGGACATGAACGGACACGTGAACAACACGAGCTATGCCGCATGGATGACCGAAGGCGTGCCGGACGACGTTTTCGCCTCCTGCGGCCTCGTGGGAATGACGATCGAGTTCCTTCACGAGGTCACCCGGCAGAGCCGGCTGGTCTGTCGGAGCGGGCGGGACGGCCTCGAGTTCTGCCACGAGCTGACGGACGAGTCGGGGCGGGTTTTCTGCCGCGGCCGGACCAAGTGGCAGAAGCTTTTGTGCTGAAAATGATCCCGGTTCACGTTGACGGCCTGACGGCTTACGCCCTCGGGAGAGAGGGGCTTCAGACCTTTCCGGCAGGTCAGGTTTCTCTGCGGGGCCCTGTTTGTTGGCTGACCGCTGAGGGGCGGGTCCCTGAGCTTGTGGGGGCCCAAGATCAGGTTCGCCCAGTCGGTCTCATCGGCGCGGCCGGTCTAACTCGCCTGGGGGCGTTCATCTTCTTGGGCGAAGAGGTAGACGGCGCCGTCAGCCCCGGCCTTTCGGGTGGTCAACCTGTGAGGCTGGCTCACCTGACCGTGCCGGCCGACTGTTCGTGTCCCTGCGGCGGCCGGCGGCATTTAGCCGGGCTGTGGGCGCTGAGTTCCCTCAAACGGCGGTTTGGAAGCGAGGAGAGTTTGGCGAGCCTGTGGGAAAACCGGGAGGAGTCCGGGTTGGCTCCGATTTGGGGCGAGGCCATGACGGGACTTGCCTGCGCGATCGCGTCGCTGGCGTCGCTCTTCGGCGTCCAGTCGGTCGTCCTCGGTGGGCCCGTCGGCGAACTGCCGGACTTTTGTCTTGAAGTCGGCGACTGGGTCTACCCGCTGCTTGGCAGGCCCCAGCGTCCCGGCCCGGCGATTGAGCCGTGGGGCGGAGAAGAGGAGTTCTTGATGAACGCGCGGAGGGCAGTATGAGTACGACGGAAAACGAAACAGCGCTGTTAGCCCGGGTTAAGCCGTATCTCCCAATGACGCTGGCCTCAGTCATCTGGGGCGTCATGGTGATGCCCTCCAGTTGGGCGCTGGAGGAGCTGGACCCGGTGGTCCTTTTGATCGCCCGCACGGCATTGGGCGGGCTGATCGCGGCTTGCTATTCCTTGTGGCGGCATCGGACGCTGCGCCCGGCGCCGGGCGAGTGGTTCTGGCTGATCTTCATGGGGCTGGCCGGCGTGACAGGGAACAACCTCTGCTACTTCTGGGCGCTGAACCTGACCAGCAAGACGAACGTGGTGGTCATTTACGCCGTGTCGCCGGTGGTTACTATTCTCTTGGCCCACCTGTTCTTGGGTGAGAGGCTGAGCCTGCGGCGGATCGTCGGCGTCCTGCTGGCCGTCGGCGGCGTCATGACCCTGTTGACCGGCGGACAGCTGGGGCGGGTGATGGACATATCCTTCAACGCCGGCGACCTGTGGGAGCTGACCGGCGTGTTTCTCGCCGCCCTGATGGCCGTGGCGGCGGTGAAGGTTCGTCAGACTCCTGCCGGCATCGCGTTGACCCACACGATGCTTTCCGGGTTAACCGGCGCGGTCTTGATCGGCTCGGTTCTGGGGTTTCACCTGCCGGCTCACCTGAGCCTTCGGGGCGTCCTTTCGGTGGCGTATTTAGGCGTTTTCAGCAGCTGTCTGGCCTATGGCTGTCAGCAGATTTCCGCCGTGACCATCGGGGCGTCGGCCACGATGGCGTTCGCCAGCTGCGTGCCGGTGATCGGCATGCTGACCGCTTGGCTGGTCGCCGGAGAGACAGTGACGCTCCTTCAGATCGGATGTACGGTTCTTATTCTGCTGGGCCTGTGGCTTAACGCCGGCGAGAAAAGCTGAAAAAAAACGAGCCCGCCCTCGGCGATTGCCGAAGGCGGGCTTTTTGACGTTTAGCAGGGAGCGAGGAACCGGCCGAGCACCGGCCCAGGCGGAAGGCCGGTGGCGAGGGCATAGCAGCAGAGCGCGTGGACAAATTCGAGCGAGTAGGACTGCTGTCCCCACACGGTGAACCCTTCGGATTTCAGCCCGGCCAAGCCCACGTCGGCGTACCCGTCGGGCTCCTTGCGCCCCTCTTCGGCTTGGCTGCAGGCGATGATCTGAGGTTTGACCTGGCAGTCCCGGTACGTTTCGGCCACTTGGCGCAGCACCGCCGGGTCGGCGTTCCCCGCGCCGTACCCGACCAGAATCAAAAACTCTTCCGTCCCGAGAAATGCCGGCTGACAGCCCGGCAGGCAGAGCACCGGCCGGATCCGTTCGCCCACCAAGTTCAGCCGCTGGGGGTTGTTGAACAGCCGGTCCAGCTCGCGGGGGTAGCCGACGGCCAGGGTGCGCTTCCCGGCGCTTGCTTGGCCCGACAGGCCCCATGCCGGTTCAAAGTGGAGCGGTGGCTCGCCCAAAGAGACGAACGCGTCAGGGTTCATGCTGTTTCTCTTGTGGGCCGACCGGCCGGGGAAGAGTTTCCAGTTGAAATAGACCCACACGCCTCCCGGGGCAAAGCAGCAGGCTCGGGCGGCGCCTCTCAGGTTGACCAGCGCGTCTTCCGGCACGTAGTCCAGCGTCAGCTGGCTGCCGGTCAGGATCATTGGGATCGGCAGGGAGCCGAAGCACAGGTCCATCCAGCTGGCCGTGTTGGCCATCGTGTCGGTGCCGTGCAGGACCAAGACGCCCGACAGGCCGGTTTCCAGCTCGGCGGCGATCAGGCGGGTCATCTCCATCCAATGGCTGGGCCGAAGCGACGAGCTGTCGAGGCCGGGGATTCCCCACGGGGCGGCCGTGACGAGCTCCACGTCCGGCAGGCCGGCCAGAGCCTCGTGCAGTCGAACGCTTAATTCGTCAACGCGTTTTTTAGACGGCGCCTTGCCGCCGTCTCCTTGGCCGCTGGCAATGGTCCCGCCGGTGAACAGAACGAGCAGTCGTTTCATGAGAGTTCCTCCGCAGTGCGCTGGTATGATAAACAGCTTTATTATAACAACGGGACGGTCCGTCGGGGCTTTGCCGAAAAAGATTTGGGCGCGGCGATGAAAGCCTTTCCGGCTCTCGTCCGGCCGTGATAAGATATAAACTGAAACGCGGGAGAAGTTTATTTTCGCGCTCGGAGGACTGCCGGGCGAAGGAGACGTTGGCTATGGAGAAGAAACCCCGGCTGAAGCCGGATTTCGGCATCGAGACGTTCGTGTTTATGGCGTTTTTCGCCCTGTGCTTCGGCGTCATCGGCAGCAGGATGGGCGGCACCCGGATGGTCCAGACCCTGATGAACTCAAGCCATCGGCTGCTGATCGACGTGTGTTTCTACATCATGGCGATCGCCGTTTTAGCTGGCGCGATGGCCGGCGTCTTCTCCGAGTTCGGAGTCATCGCGTTGATTAACCGGCTTCTCTCCCGGATCATGATGCCGATTTACGGCCTGCCGGGCGCGACGTCCCTCGGCATTTTGAACTGTTATCTGTCGGACAACCCGTCGATCCTGCCTCTGGCCTACGAGGACAACTTCCGTCAGTACTTCAAAACCTATCAGCTCCCGGCTCTGACGAACCTCGGCACGTCGTTCGGCATGGGGCTCATCGTCACGACGGCCATGATGGGTCTGCCTGTGGCCGGAGCCGTGAAGGGTGCTTTGTTGGGCAACTTGGGAGCGGTGGTGGGCAGCGTCGTGTCGGTGCGGCTGATGCTTCACTTCACCAAGGCCGTTTACGGGACGGACGAGACGGTGCGGACCAAGTACACCGACTCGGTGCCGAAAAACATGCGCACGATTCGGGACGGGACGCCTGGCGGTCGGCTGATTCAGTCGCTGCTCGACGGCGGACGGCTGGGAATTGACGTGGGCATGGCCATCATACCCGGCGTGCTGGTTATCTGCAGCTTGGTGCTGTTGTTAACCAACGGCCCCGGGCCTGACGGCGTCTACACCGGCGCGGCCAACGAGGGCGTGCGGTTCCTGCCCTGGCTGGGGGACAAGCTGTCGTTCGTCCTGCGGCCTCTGTTTGGCTTCTCGTCCGCCAAGGCGATCGCCGTGCCGATCACGGCTTTAGGCTCGGCCGGCGCCGCGCTTGGCGTGGTGTCCACCATGGCAGTCGAGGGGCTTGTGACCGGCAACGACGTGGCGGTTTTCACCGCGATCTGCATGTGCTGGAGCGGGTACTTGTCGACTCATATCGCCATGATGAGCGCGTTGGGCGTGCCGAACTTGACCGGCAAGGCGATTTTCAGCCACACGGTTGGCGGGCTCTGCGCCGGCGTGGCAGCCCATTTTTTCTACATGATTTTGTGTTAGCGGCGGGACAGTTACAAAAAGGTTACAGACCAGTTCGAGAATAAAACTTATCCACAGGACGAAAAGGGTTTCAGGCCGTATTGAGGCGATCTTGCCCGGAAAAAGTCAAATTCTTTCATGTTATACACGAAGTTGTTGTGGATAATGTGAATAAATCAACCCCTGCTGTGACCGCTTTGGCGCGTCTCTAGGGGACGCGGCGGAAAGTTCGTGTGGATAAACATCCGGTCTGTTCACCAAGACGGCAAGGAGCGCGAGAGGAGCATGAACATGGAGTTTCGATATCCTGAATACCGTCTGCCGGACTTCGGGGCTCTGGCCGGCGCGCCGGAGGCCGCAACGTCTCCGGCCCCTCGGGACGGCGTGGCGCCGCGGGGATTTTTCCTCACCAGTCACCTGCCGACCTATTATCTGGTCGAAGGGCGCTGGGTCATGCCGGACAGGAGCTTTCAGGACGCCGCGGCGGTAGTTGACCGGGGCGGCGTAGTCGTCAAGGAAGTCTGCGACCTCAAAGCCGGAGATCGGGTCGTGACCGGCGACAGCGTCCGGGGCGAAGAGGGCATTCTCATCTGGAAAGAGGGATTTGGGCCGGAAGCGTGGCGGACGCCCGGGCTGTCAGTCGAGTCGGCGCTCAGCGGCGACTACGCGTTTCTTGCCGCGCTGATGAACCAAATCAAGTCCGAGGGCGTACCGATCGTCTGGGTCCTCGGGCCGTCGGTCGTGTTCGACTCGGACACCCGGGAGGCCCTGTCGGCTCTGGCGAAGGCCGGGTACATCAACGGCCTGCTGGCGGGCAACGCGCTGGCCACTCACGACTTGGAGGGCGGCTATCTGGGCACGGCTCTGGGACAGGACATCTACACCCAGAAGTCGGCGCCGATGGGGCACTACAACCACCTGGATCTGCTGAACGACGTCCGCTCGGCCGGCTCGATCAGCCGGTTCATCGCTCAGGGAAACGTGAAAAACGGCCTGATACGGACGCTGGTGGAGCTGAACGTGCCGTTCGTGCTGGCCGGCTCGGTCAGGGACGACGGGCCGCTCCCTGAGGTTCACGCCCGGGTCACCGAGAGCCTGCGCGCCATGAAAGGCCTGACCGACCGCGCCGGGCTGATCATCGGCTTGGCGACCATGCTCCACTCGGTGGCTGCCGCCGACTTGGCGTCGGGGTACCGAAAGGACGCGGACGGCAGGGTCCGGCCGGTTTATTTTGCTGCCGTAGACGTGACTGAAAACGTGGACGGCAAGGTGGCCTCGGCCCGAGAGGGACTCGCCGTGGAGACGTTTGTGACCAACGTTCAGGACTTCGTGGTGAACCTCCGGCGGGCCCTGACTCCGACGAACGGGGAGGCGGCATCATGCTGAAGCTACCCATATACACGCCGCCTGACTTTTCGGAAGCTCGATTTGTCGAAGCTCCCAACGCGTCGCTCGGCGTCGTCGAGCGGGACGGCATATCGCCGCGGGGATATCACGCCATGTCGATTTTCCCCGAGTATTTCAAGGTCAACGGCTCGTGGTTCTTGGCGGAGGAGAGCCGCATGGACACGGTGGCCGTCGTTCGGGACGAGCCGGGGCATGAGAAAGTTGACGTGGTAGAGTTCCGCAACTTAAAGGCCGGCGACAAGGTCGTCCTCGGCCGGACCGAGGACGGCAGCGAGGGCATATTCCTTTACACCGACGGTTTTAGGGAGCCGGAGGGCCGGGAGGCGGACCGGTTCGCGTTCCGCTCCGGCCGGTCGCGGGAGACGGCGTTCTCCATCGACTACGACAGGCTGTACGACGTGCTGCGCCATGAGAAGGCGAACGGCGGCTTCATCACGTGGGTGCTCGGCACGTCGCTGGCCCTTGACAGGGAGGCTCGACAGGCCTTGGAGCGTCTGATTCGGGCCGGCTTCGTGAACGGGCTCATCTCCGGGCAGGGGCTAGTGGCCTTCGACTTGGAGCGGGAGCGGTGCGGCACGACCTGGGGACAAAAGGTCTTCCGCCGGGAGCAGAACACCCGGGACAACATGTTCCAGGTCGTCAACGACGTGCGGGCTGCCGGCTCGATCGAGGCGTTTCTCGCCTCGTCGGGCATCACCGGCGGCATCACTAAGGCGCTGGTGGACTGCCATGTTCCCTACGTCTTGGCCGGGACGATTCGGGACAAGCTGCTCCTGCCCGGCACGTACGATAACGTTTATAGGGCTCAGGACGCCATGCGGGCTTTGAGCCGAAAGAGCTCAACAGTCGTGATGGCCTCGACGATCCTCTTCACGGTAGCGACTGGCAACATGACGCCGTCGTACAACCGGTTCGGCGGCAAGATCCGGCCGGTGTACATCTACACGGTGGATATTCAGGAGTTCGCGGTCAACAAGCTGTCCGACCGGGGCACTCTGACCGCCACGTCGCTGGTGACCAACAGCCAGGACTTCGTCCGCCACGTGGCCCGGGCATTAACGCGTTAAAAGCGAAAAAAGAGCCGGCGCGCTTTTGCGCGCCGGCTCTTTTTGTGACGAAAATCAATGGTTATGGGACTGACCGTTTCGGACGATGAGCGCGTCAGCCGCGACGGCTCCTTGGCCTTCGGGCATGACGAACACCGGGTTGATATCCAGTTCCAGAAGGTCCGGTTCCACGCAGGCCAGCTTGGACACCTGGCTGACGATTCGGGCGAGCGCAGCTGTGTCCTTGCGCTTCTGTCCTCTGGCGCCGGACAGGAAGCCGAAGCCCTTGAGCTCCTGAATCATCCGCAGCGCCTCGGCCTCGTCGACCGGCGCGTGGCGCAGCGAAACGTCGCCCAGCACCTCGACGTAAATGCCGCCCAAGCCGACGGCCACAACGGGGCCGAACACCGGGTCGCGCTTGATGCCGACGATGCACTCCATGCCGCCCTTGACCATTTCGCCGACCAAGAACCCTTGAATATCGGCGTCGGCGACCTGGGCCTGCATGTTGGTCCGCATCTTTTTGAAGTCCTGGCGAAGCTCTTCCAGCGTCCTGATATCCAGCCGGACGACGTCCGCTTCGGTCTTGTGCATGATCTTTCCCGACATGCCCTTGAGCACCAGAGGGAAGCCGATATCGTCGGCAGCGTCAAACGCTTCCTCCATGTTCGTGCAGAGCGCTTCGCGGGTCACCGGAATGCCGTACTTGCTCAGAAGGCACTTGGCGTCGTACTCGGACATCAGCGGCGGGTAGTTCTGCAGGATGGGCGTCCCGGTCACCGGCTCGTCCTTCGGGAGTGCCCGCAGCTGGTGCCAGTTCACCATCGCGCGAAGGGAGCGGGCGCACTGGCGGAAGCTCTGGAAAATCGGGATGCCCGCGTCCTTCAGCCGCTGAATGAACGAGCCGCCGTGGGCCTGGTCGATCATCCAGACTACCGCTTGGGGCTTTTCCGCCGTCTGATAGTTGCGGATCAGCTCGTCAGCCATCACGTCGCCGGCCTTGCCGATAACCATCGACAGGGCCGTGACGACCATGTGAACGTCCGGGTCGTCCATGGCCGTTTTCAGGACCTGCTGGAACTTCTCCGGCGTCTCGGAAACCTGAATCGTCATGTCCACCGGGTTGCGGGGCGAGCCGAACGACGGGATGTTCTCGGCCATCTTCTTCTGCGTGTCCGCCGAGAGCTCGGGGACCTGAATTTTCAGGTCCGTCAGGCTGTCGGCCATCACGATGCCCGCGCCGCCGGACGTGGTGAGAATGGCGACCCGGTCGCCGGTCGCCCGCTGGCGGGCGCCGAACATCTGGCCGATGCCGGTGATGTCGTCCATGTCTTCCATTGGAATGATGCCGTACTGGTCGAAGATCGCGTCCCATACGGCTTCGTCGCCGGTCAGAGCGGCGGTGTGGCTCTGGGCCGCCTTCTGGGAGATCGGCGACCGGCCGGCCTTCAGGACGGCCACGGCGATATTCCTCTCGCGGGCGTCCTTGACCATCTGGAGGAACCGCTGGCCGTCGCCAATGCCTTCAAGGTACATCATCAGGAGGCGCACCTGCGGGTCGCAGATGACGTAGCTGGCGCACTCCACCGCGTCGACGTCCGCTTGGTTGCCGGTGGTCACCACGTAGCGGTAGTTCACCCCGTGATCGAGTCCGACGCCGAACGACGAGAAACCGAACGCGCCGCTCTGGGAGACGAACGCCACGTGTCCGGCCTTGGGCGGATCCACGTCCAGCAGGGCGCCGGTAAAGGTGAGCGGCGTCTTTTCGGCCAAGTTGAGCAGCCCTTGGCAGTTGGGCCCCAGAATGCGGATTTTGCCGCTTCGGGCGATCGACAGAATCTGTTCCTGCAGTTTTTTGTTGCCCGTTTCGGCAAAGCCCGACGAGTAGATGACCGCGTTAGGAATGCTCTTGGCGATGCAGGTCTCCAGCACCGACGGGACGATGTTCGCCTTGACGCTGATCACCGCCACGTCCGCTGAGCCGGGAATATCAGCTAGGTTTTTATAGCACTGGTACCCGCCGACTTGGTCGTACTTAGGGTTGACCGGGAACAGGTCGCCGGAAAAGCCAAATCGTTTCATCACCTTGATCGTGCGGCCGGTCAGGCTGTCAAGGTTGGCGGACGCGCCGACGACGGCGACGCGGCGGGGACAGAAAAGCCGGTGAAGCGGGTGTTCGGAAAGGTTCATGATCAGGACTCCTTCACGAAAGATTGTGTTGCCGACAAAAAAGGCCGTCCCAGCGGGACGGCCGAATACGTCAACGACAGCGCCTGTCGTCAGTAAGGACGAAGACGCAAGTCAGAAATCGCTCCGAGTCCACGCGGGGATTTTTGCGCGCCTCGCTAGGCCGGTCTCCTGGCTTGCTATCGCTCTTTGGAACACCTTCCCGGAAAACTTCCAGTGGTTTGCTGTTCCGCAGTCAAGCATACAGTGGCGGGTCCGCGCCGGCTTTTTACCGGACTTCCCGATCACCCAGCGAGGTTTCTTTGTAATTTTACGATACTCGGATCGCTTCAGCGCGTCAAGGGTGATTCACCCGTCCTGCCGCGGATAAAAAACGCCCGGCGCCGCAGAAAAGCAGCTCCGGGCGTTTGCGGTTTTTTTACTTCTTGGCTCCGCCGGCCAAAATGAAGTCCAACAGCACGATGTCGTGATCCGGGTGCTGGCTTCGGCCCGGCGAGCGGCGGGGAATCGACGACTCGGCCTCTCGAAGAGCCGGCGGGCGGGAGAACGTCAGGCTGGCGTAGCCGATATGGTCCAGCGACGAGCGGGTCGCGTCGTAGCTGTACAGGCCGTCGGGCAGGGTCAGCAGGCGAAAGGCCGTCTTCGGCGACTCGTAATTGAAGTCGCCGGTGATAAAGATCGGACCGTTGAGCGACGAGACCAACCGGTCCAGCGCTTCCAGCTGGGCAGCCCGCTTGGCGTCGTTGTACGCCTTGGCCGATACGACGTCGCTCTTGCCCCGGGTGCTCTGGCTTTTCAGGTGGACGTTCACCAGCGTGAACTGAAAGCCGCTCGCCTTGTCCTTAAAGGTCGCGACCAGCGGCGGCCGGTCGAAGAGCCGAAACGTCGAGCCGTCGTGCTGAAACGACGCGTTGGCGAAGTAGACGTCCGGGCCTGACAGCATTTGAACTGCCGAGTCCTTCCAGAGAAAGTACAGGTCTTGGCTGCTCGCCGTGTCGTTGCCCGCAAACCGCCAGCCCGGCAGGTGGCGGGCGACCAAGTAGGTCATCGCGCCGTCGCCTTCGATTTCCTGCAGCGACAGCAGGTCGGCTCGGCTGTCTTGAATCGTTTGAGCCAGATGGGCGCAGTCTTCCGGCGTGTAGCGCTTCTGCCCCGTCACGGCGAAGTACTCGATGTTGAACGTGCCCAAGCTGAAGGCCTCGGCCGGCAGCGGCTGGAAGACGCAGGCCGCGGCGATGGCGCACAGCGCGGCAAAGAACTTTTTCATCGGATCGCTCTCCTTTTTGAGGGCTATAGAAGAGGGCTGAGCAGCCGGGTGAGCGCTTGAACGGCCCGGGCGGGACGTCCCCGCAGCGACCACCGGCGAGGGTTCAGAGGGACGCAGGAGCGCAGATAGCGGTTCTGAATGTGCAGCAGCGAATGGGCCTCTTGGGTGCCGTAGAGCACCAAACTGATTTCAAAGTTGAGCGCGAACGACCGGGTGTCAAAGTTGCTGCTGCCGACGAACGCCAGATCGTCGTCCACCGTGATAGTCTTGGCGTGAAGCATGCCGCCGTGGTACAGGAAAATCTTCACACCTGCGGCCAAAAGGTCGCTGTAATAGGCCTTCGCCGCGTTTCCAACGATAAAGTGATCGGTCTTCGCCGGGACGAGCAGCCGAATCCGGACCCCTCGGCGCGAGGCCGTCTGCATGGCCTGAATCAGGCTGACCGTCGGGATCAAGTACGGCGTCGTGATGGTTACCTGACGGCGCGCTCCCATGATGGCCGACAGCACCAACATGAGGTAGTTCTCCGTGTCGTACGACGGGCCGCTCGGGACGGTCTGGAGCGACCAGTTCCCCGGCGTCTCCGGCGCAGCCAGCAGGTGGGACACGTCGAGGAGCTCGCCGGTTTCAACGTGCCAGTCCTCCAGAAAGACGTACTCCAGCTGGTGGACCACCGGGCCCTCGACTGTGACGCTCAAGTCCTGCCAGACGAGTCCTCGCCGGCCGAATGTCGGGTCGCACAGGTTGTGGGAGCCGGTCACGGCGTAGCGTCGGTCGACGATAACCAGCTTGCGGTGGTTGCGCAGGTCGTACCGTTCGGCTTTCCGCCGGAACAGCCGCACCGGCAGGGCTTCGCGGACCTGGACGCCCAGCTCTTTCAGCCGGCTGACCCCGCCGCTTCGGATGAACTCGGACGAGCCGACGCTGTCCACGATGAGCCGGCAGGTCACGCCCCGGGCGGCGGCCCGCCCGAGAGCGGAGACGACGGCCCGGCCCGGCCCAACGTCGGAGAAGATGTAGAAGATCATGTTGACTTCCTGCTTGGCGCCGTCGATTAGGCTCACCAGATGGGAGAAAAACGACTCGCTGGTGTCCAGATACCGGCACAGGTTGCCCGACGTGATCCCCATGTTCCCCAGCGACTCGGCCAGTCGGACGGTGAGCTGAAGCGTCGGCGGCAGCTGAGGTGCCCGGCGGCGGCCGTGGGACAGCTGCTGCCGGATGTCCTGCAGGTGCTGAGCCATTCGCCTGTGGCGCTGGAGTCTGACGGCCGGGAGCATTCGGCTTCCCAACAGGGCGTAGGCGAGAAACCCGGGCCACGGCCACAGGAGAATGACTAAAAGCCACGCGGTTGCCACAGCCGGCGGGTGCCGCAGCGGAATTGACAGAAGGCTCGCGACTCGGATGACAATCGACAATAGAGTGTAAAACTGGACCGCGAGCAGCGACAGATCAGCCAGCCAGTCGAAATTCACAAAAGCGCCTCCTTTCGCCGCAGATCGGGTGACTCAAGAGATGTCATCATTGTACATGGGAGAGGCGAAGTGAACATACGTTTCTTCCCTTGCTTTCAGCCGGCTCAAGCGGCCGGCCGGTTCATCCGGCTGGCCTGGGATAAAAATGCGGTCGGCCTTGACAAACGGCCTTTACTGTGTCAAAGTATCGGAAACGAAAGACTATTCAGAAAGGGGTTCCGGGTTAATGACAGTTTTCTGTGGTTCCTTTTATTTTTGGTACGGCTGTCATACCGTGGGACTCTCTCCTGAGACCGACGTTTGATGAGTCGCGCTCTTAAGAGACCGCTTCCTACGGGAAGCGGTCTCTTTTTTATGTGGGCTGTCAGCGTGTCCGCGGCACGGGGCAGATAGAGAAAACAAAAATTTGAAAGGAAGTGCGTCTTATGTCAGCGCTCAGCGCCATGGCGATTATCGGGATCATTTACGCGGCGGGAGACTACGTCTCCCACAAGACCCGGGCGGTCTGTTCCATGATCTTCGTGTCCGGGATTATTTTCATGGTCGGGTTCTGGGTGGGCCTTCCAAAAACGCTGTTTCAGGACTCCCAGCTGATCCCTGTGGCCATGGCGTTCATCTCCGTCCTGATGGTTCACATGGGCAGCCTGATGAACCTGAAGGAGCTGGTCGCCCAGTGGAAGACGGTGATTATCGCGCTGGCGGCCATCTGCGCGGCTGCCGCGGCCCTGTACTTCTTGGCGGCTCCGATCATCGGCCGGGAATACGCCCTGGCTGCCGCCGGCCCGGTATCGGGCGGCGTCGTGGCGACCCTCATCATGAGCGAGGCGGCCAAGGCGAAGGGCCTTGAGGTGATCAGCGTGTTCCTCACCATGCTTCTGGTGCTTCAAAATTTCGTCGGCATTCCGATCGCGTCCTGGTGCTTGATTCGGGAGGCCCGCCGGCTCAAGGCGTCCGGCGCCATGCCGGTTGAGGAGACGAGCGAGGCCGCCGCGGTCCGTCGACTCGTGCCGCCCTTGCCCAAGCCGCTTCAGACGCCCAATATCCTGATGGCAATTACGTTCTCCGTCGCGTGGGCTGCCGTGAAGCTGGCCGGACTGACCGGCGGGGTCGTGCACCCGTTCGTGATGGCGCTTTTGGCCGGGATCCTGTGCCGCGAGCTGGGCATCGTGGAGCCGAAGGTGATGGACCGGGCGAACGCTGGCGGGCTGCTCCTGTTCGTCATCATGGTCCCGATCTTCATGAGCCTTGACAAGGCCACGCCGGCGATGGTGGCGCACCTCATCGTCCCGATCGTCGTGGCGTTTGCCGCCGCCGTGGCCGGCATCGTGGCCATCTCATGGCCGATGAGCCGGCTGACGGGCCAGTCGATGGCGCTGACCGTGGCGCTCGGCGTGCCGTGTCTGTTCGGCTTCCCGGCCACGTACATCGTGGCTCACGAGGTGGCCAGCGAAGAGGGAAAGACCGAGGAAGAAAAGGCGATGATCCTGTCCGCTCTGTTGCCCAAAATGCTCATCTCGGGCTTCGTGTCGGTCACGATCGCGTCGGTTATCTTGGCGGGATTCCTCGTTCGGTTCATGTAAGGAGGCGGCGGAATGATCAGTCAGAACGTCATCGACAAGGCGGCGGTCAGCGCAAAGGAGCTGTTCTGTCATTTGCACCGTCACCCTGAGCTGTCGTGGGGGGAGGTCGAGACAACCGACAGGCTGTGCGCTCAGATGAACGCCTTGGGGATTCGGATTCTCCGTCGGGGCGTCGGCAAGGCTGGTACAGGGCTGATTGCTCAGATTGACGGGGAGCGTCCCGGCCCGGTGGTGGCCCTGCGGGCCGATATCGACGCTCTGCCGGTGAGGGAAAACTCCGGCGTCCCGTACCCGTCCGAGCGGGACGGCGTCATGCACGCCTGCGGCCACGACGCTCACACGTCAATCCTGACCGGCGCCGCGGCGGTTCTTCAAAGCATGAGGCATGACCTGACCGGCAGCGTCCGGCTGATTTTCCAGCCGGCGGAGGAGTCGGGATACGAGTCGGGCGCGGTCCCGATGATCCAGGCCGGCGCGCTGGACGGCGTGAGCGCGATCTTCGGGCTTCACGTCTGGGCGCTCCTGCCGATGGGGACGATCGGCTGGCGGAGCGGCGCGATCATGGCGTCGGCCGATATCTGGGAGGTCACGGTCACGGGCAAGGGCGGCCACGGCAGCGAGCCGCAGACGGCAATTGACCCGACTGTGGCAGCCGGCGCGATGATCGGCGCGCTTCAGTCCATCGTGAGCCGGGAGATTGACCCACGGGAAGCGGCGGTCGTGAGCATCGGCCGTCTGAACGGCGGCACGGCGATCAATATTATCCCGCAGGACTGCTTCATGGCCGGCAACGTGAGGACCACGACCCGGGAGCTGCGGGAAGCGATGGAAGAGAAGTTCCGCCGGATCTTGAACGGCTTAGCGGAAGCGTACCGCTGCAAGGTTCAGCTGAAGTGGACGCCGATTTACCCTGTGACGGTCAACGACCCGGACGCCTGCCGGTTCTTCGTCTCCTGCCTGACCGACGCCGGGCTGGGCGATCGCTTGAGTGAGACGCCGATTATCCTCGGCTCGGAGGACTTCAGCTACTACGGCCAAAAGATCCCGGCCAACTTCTGCTTCTTGGGCATGGGGACGAAGCACCCGCACCACAGCCCCGAATTTCGGGTCGATCCGGAGGTCATTCCGCTGGGGATCCGCGTCATGGCTGAGCTGGGGCTCGGTTGGGGCCGGAAGAACTGACGGGAGCTGACGGGGAGAAGTTATTCACATCGGGCTGGAAAATGGGTCCCGCAGCCAAGCGTTTTACCGAGGAACGAGGAGAAATATCCACAGCAAAGGCACGTTATCCACAAGATTTCTGTGGATAACGTGCCTTCTGTCAGGTCCTTCGCGGGTTTCTTAGGCCGGCGGGAATTACCCTTTAATCCAGCTTCCGGGGCCGCGGTGAACCCGCGACTCGTCGGCGCCGGTCCGGGCTTTCCCGGCCGCGCAGCGCCCTAAAACGGCTACCGCCAGCACTCGGACGCCGTCGGGGAGCCGGAGAATCGGCGTTATTCGCTCTTCCCGGGGCGACCGGTTGGCAACCTGAAGCCAGACGCCCTCAAGCCCGAGCGCGCGGGCCGCCAGAAGCAGGTTCTGCATGGCCGCCGCGCCGTCTTCCATCCACGTGCCGTCCCGGAACCCGGATCGGCTCTCGTAGTCCGGCACGTCGACGCAGACCGCCACGGCCAAAGAGGCGTCGGCCACGGCAATTCCCGGGCCGTAGGCCTCCTGAAGGGCCGTTAGGGTCGGTTTGTCCTCCACCGTGACGAAATGACAGCTTTTCAGGTTCTTCGCGCTGGGGGCCGCACAGCCGCAGGCAAGAAGGGTCTGAATCTCCTCTTCCGAGACGGGAGCCCCGTCAAAGGCTCGGCAGCTCCGCCGACCTAAAATCGCGCTGATAACGTCCTTTTCGTGAAGTTCCATGGCACGTCTCCTCTGGTTCCTTTGGGATAGTGCCAGCATAAAGGACGGTTTGGCCGCCGTCAACGGGCCGCCCCTCGGCGAAAGTCAATGAACAATATCGAAAACTATCAACGGCGGCTTGGACGCTCAGGGCCGGTTCATCGCCCGAGCCGTGATATATTGAACGTATCGGCTTCGCCCCGACGGCGGAGAATTAGGAGGGGACGGGCGTGTCTTCGTTGAACCTGTCGTATTGCTTGATGGCGGCGCTGATATGGGCTTCGTCTCCGCTGGTGTTCCGGGCGTGTCAGTCCCGGCTGCCGTCTTTGGCCATGGTGGCCCTTCGGGGCGCGGGATTTGTGCTCTTCGGCGTCGTCTCGGCCCTGTTGACCGATTCCCCGCTCCTTCTGTCGCGGTGGGAGCTGTGGTTCTCCGTGGCCGTCACGATTCTCAGCATGGGCGGCGGCGAGTGGCTCTACGTGGTGGCTGTTCGGGATTTAGGCCCCGGGCTGGCGGCTGCGGTGTCCTCCACCTATCCGATATTCGCCGGTCTGGCGGCGTTCCTCTTCATGGGCGAGCGGGTCACGGTCGGGACGGCCGTCGGCACGGCCCTAGTGATCGCCGGGCTGTGGTTCTTGAGAACTCAGGGAGCCGTCGGTTTTTCTCGCCGCGGGTTCATCTGCGCCCTGACCTGTGCTGCCATGTCCGGAGTGAGCTTGGCGACCAGCCGGCTGGCCATGGCGACGGGGGTGATCACATCAACGGCCCTGATCTTCTGGAAGTCGCTGGTAGTCGGAGCGGTGACGACGTCTCTGTGGCTAGTTTTAGGGCGTCGGCAGGTTAGGGCCGAGCCGGTCAGGCCCGCGGACGCCGCCTTGCTCGTGACGTCCGGCGTCTGCTCGCTGGGACTGGGCAATTATCTGGTCAACCTGGCGATGAGGACCGTTTCGGCCGCCGTCGCGTCGGCTCTGGGAGCCACCACGCCCCTGTGGGCCGTCCTGTTGGCCCGCCTGCTGTTCGGCGACCGACTGAGCGTCAGGCAGTGGGTCGGAGTCGTCGGCGTGCTGGTCGGAACGGTTGTGGTCGACCTGTTTTAACGGTTCAGGCAGACTAAAATAAAGCGCCTTCGCCCAGCGGGCGAAGGCGCTTTTTTGTCCGAAGAGCCGAGCGGTCGGAACAAAACCGGCCGAGAGGGGCTACGAATCGGCGGAGCCGTCCTTTGACTTTTGGTAGACGCCCCAGACCCACCAAGCGAAGAAGCACAGCAAAAGAACCAGAACGATTGTCCGCACCAGACGGCTCGTCGCCAGCTTGATCACGACGGAGCAGATAAAGTATATGACTAGGACTGTGATGACGACGGCAGCGGCGGCGTAAAGCCACGTCGAGACGTTTGACTGCTGATTTGGGGAAGTTTTTTCGGGGTCTCCTGCTTTATTGGCCATGTGTTTTATGTCTCCTTTGGCATCGCGTTCAGGCGGAAAAGCTTTTCAGGCCAGAGAGAGCGCCGCCCTGCGGTGCTTTTTTTTATCTTACCACACTCAGGCCTCAGCCCGGCAGTTTCACCCAGATTGACAGGGCCCCCCGCGGCTGGCATGATGAAACCCGTCGGGCGGCCGTGCCGCCCGGGGAGGCGAGACGTATGGAGGATAGCAAAAAGAAGATCGCGCCGGCGTTTGACCGGCGAAGCGACGTGCCGCAGGAATTTTGTTGGCGGCTGGAAGACCTGTTTGCGGCTCCGGCCGACTGGGAAAAAGCGGCCGCCCGGGTCGAAGAGCTTTCAAAAGAGCTGGCGGCCCGGCGTGGCCGGGTGATGGAGTCGTCCCGATCGCTGCTTGAGACGCTGAAGCTGGAAGAGGAAATGGACGGCCTGCTGGCCCGGGTGTACCAGTACGCTCATTGCCGCAGCCACGAGGACATGTCGGACCCGAAAGGGAAGGACCTGTCCCAGAAGGCGACCGCGTTGGCTGTCCGGGCCGCCGAGGCCACTTCGTTCCTCGAACCCGAGATGCTGGCCGCTCCTAGAGAGCAGGTCGAACGGTGGCTGGACGAGCCCGAGCTGTCGGTCTATCGGCTGTCGTTCCTCCGGCTCTGGCGGGCGGAAAGCCACGTCCTGCCGTCCGAGCAGGAGGCCATTCTGGCGGCGATGGGCGAGGTGGCCGGCGGCCCGGAAGAAATTTTTTCCCAGCTGACCGACGCGGACTTGACGTTCCCTTCGGTTCAGGACGAGGAAGGCCGGACGGCCGCGCTCACCCAAGAAAGCTACGGCCGGTACATTCAGTCGCCGTCGCGGTCCGTCCGCCAGGCGGCGTTCACCGGCCTGCACGGCACCTTCGCCAAGTACGGCAACGCCTTGGCGGCGGCTTACGGGTCTCACGTCAAGTCCGATCGGGTCTTTGCCCGGCTCCGGCGGTACAAAAGCCCGCTGGAAGCGGCGCTGTTCGACTCAGAAGTCCCGGTGACGGTCTACCGGGGACTGATTGACGCGGTTCATCGCGGCCTGCCGGCGCTCGCCGGGTACGTGAGCCTGAAAAAGCGCCTGCTGGGCGTCGAGCCGATTCGGATGTGGGACCTGTACGCGCCGGTCGAGGGGACGCTCGCCAGAGAGTGGAGCTTCGATCAGGCGGTCAGCCTCGTCGAAGAGGCTCTGGCGCCCCTTGGGCCCGAGTACGGCGCGGCGCTGCACACCGCCCTGACCGACCGGTGGATCGACCGGTACGAGAACAAGGGTAAGCGAAGCGGCGCGTACAGCTGGGGCAGCTGGGGCTGCCACCCGTTCATGCTGCTCAACTACGGCGGAACTTTCCGGGACGTGAGCACCTTGGCCCACGAGGCGGGCCACTCGATGCACAGCTGGTTCTCCCACAAAAGTCAGCCGCAGGTCTACTCCGATTACGTCATCTTCGTGGCCGAAGTGGCCAGCACGGTCAACGAGACGCTGCTGTGCGAGCACATGCTGGCTCGCACGTCCGACCCGTCCGAGCAGGTCTTCCTGCTGTCCAACCAGCTGGAAGCCATGCGCCAGACGATCTACCGTCAAGCGCTGTTCGCCGAGTTCGAGGAGCGGGCCCACGACGCCGACGCGGCCGGTCAGGCCCTCACGCCCGAACTGCTGGGCTCAATCTGGACGGAACTGAACACGGCCTACTACGGCGCGGAAGTCGGGAGCACCGAGGGCCTGTCGGTCGAGTGGAGCCGTATCCCTCATTTTTACGGCAGCTTCTACGTGTACCAGTACGCCACAGGCATGGCCGCCGCCGTCGCCTTGGCTGATCGGATCCTTCACGACCCTCATGGGGCGGAAGACTACTTCACCCTACTTCGCGGCGGCTGCAGCGCCGACCCGGTAACGCTTCTCCGCCGCGCCGGCGTGGACATGGAGCGGGACGCGGTCGACCGCGCTCTGGCCGTCTTCGCCGAAAAGACGGACCAGCTGGCCCGGCTGACGGACCGGTAATCAATATAAAAAGGCCGAACCGCAGGACGCGGTTCGGCCTTTTTTTTGCAGCGCCTTAGATGCCCCGGTAGAGGATGAACGCCAGCACGAAGGGCAGGACGTACATCCAAGGCTGAAGGATGCTCGGCACCCGGGCGAACGTCTTCGCGCCCTGGTTGGCTTCCAGCTGGTATTCGCGGAACTTCCAGACGAACGCCACGTACAGGGAGATCAGCAGCGCGTCAACCGGCATCATGATGTCGCCGGACAGCCAGTCGGCGAAGTCGAAAATGATCTTGCCGTGCAGCTTCACGCCGCCCCAGACGCTCTGGGAGAGGATCGACGGGATCGACAGGACGAAGATGATCGCCAAAACGATCCAGGTCATCTTCTTGCGGTCCACGTGGAAATACTCGGCAAAGCTCGCCACAGGGGCCTCAAGGTAGCCGATCGCCGAGGTAAAGCCGGCGACGGCGACGAGGAAGAAGAACAGGGCGCCCCACAGGGTGCCGCCGGCCATCTGGCCGAAGATCACCGGCATGGTTTCCATCAGAAGGCTCGGGCCGCTGCCCACGTCCATGCCGTAGCAGAAGAGGGCGGGGAAAATGACGACGCCGGCCAGAAGGGCGAAGCCGGTATCCAAGGTGATGATCATAATGCTGTCCTGCGGAATATCGCTGTCGTCGTGCAGGTACGATCCGTAGACGATGGCCGTGGCAATGCCGATACCGATGGAGAAGAACGACTGACCCAGAGCGGCAAGAATAGCCTTGCCGGACAGCTTGGAGAAGTCGGGCGTCAGGTACCACTTGATGGCGTCAAGCGCCGTGCGTCCGCCTTCGACCTGCGGCGTCATGGTGAGCGAGCGGATCGCCAAAATGACGATCAGGACGGCCAGAATCGGGAGCAGCCACGTGCAGACCGCCTCGACGCCTTTTTTCAGCCCGCGGGCGATGGTGATGCCCAACACGGCGATGACGATCAGGGTGTAGAACGCCAGCTCCAGCGGGTTAGCCATGAAGGCGTTGAAAATCGCCTTCGTGTCGGCAGGCTGAACGCCGGTGAACTTGCCGCACACGGCCAGAACGGAGTAGCGAACCATCCAGCCGATGATGACCAGATAGTACGACAACAGGATCACGCAGGCGATGCAGCCAACCCAGCCGATCAGTGACCACAGGGTCGGTTTGCCGCCTTCCAGCTTGCGCATCGCGAGGATCGGCGTGAGCTTAGTCCGCCGGCCGAGGGCGAACTCGGCGGTGAGCAGAGGCCAACCGATCAACGCGCAGATGATCACGTATACCAGAACGAACGCGCCGCCGCCGTACGTCCCGACCAGATACGGGAAGCGCCAGATGTTTCCTAAGCCGATGGCAAATCCTGCCGCGGCGAAGATGAAACCAATTCGACTGCCCCAACTTTCTCGCTTGGTGTCCGACATGCAAAACATCCTTTCTGTGAAATCGATTGTTCGCCCCGTCGGTCTAGGCCAACCAGAGCGAAATGGCGGGAAAGAAGCGCGTGAAGCGACGTTTTTCTGTCTTTCTGAAGCTAGATGTGGATATTTTCACAAGTCGAGGATAGAAAAAAGCCTTTCAAGCCTACCGCTCGCCCAACGCCGCCGACTCTTCGAGCGCCGTCTTCAGGTGGGAAAGGTCCATCCAGCGGTAGTCCGAATCGGCGTCCTTCACGGCTGAAAAGCCCTGAAGAGCCATATGGCTGATGCCCATGTCAAGCAGCGCCGCGTCGTCTCCCGACCAGCTCTTTTCCCGGGACAGGATCACCGACCGGTACGGGCTTCTGTTGAGCCGGTTGTTGGCCGCCAGTGGGGCTGTGACGAGGAAGTATCCCTGATCGATCAGTTCGCGAGCCCGGGTCAGCACGTCCAGCGGGGTGCCTTTTACCAGCTCCGTCGGGGCAAGCGCGGCCTCCGCGGCGTCCGGGTTGTTTGTAAGAATCAGGATCACGGCGTTTCAGTCCTTTCAGAGGGAGGAGAAGGAAGCGGAGCCGAAGGGGGCTGGCCCCGCTTCCGGTTGGGCTTGAGGCGTTACGCTTTAAAAATCGTCTGTTGCGAGATCGGCGTCGTCATCGCTTCGAGTGCTTTTTCAAGCAGACGGCGACGGGTCTTCTTGTCGGCTTCCGGGCTGATTTCCGGCGAGCCTACCGGGTGAGGAATGGCGATGCCGGGGACGATTCGGTTGCTGCCGACGGTCTTCATAATCGGGACGATCGTGGCGATCTGAACCACCGGGATCCCTGCTGCCTTTTCGATTTCGCGTGACATCGATGCGCCGCATCGAGTGCAGGATCCTCAGGTGGAGGTCAGAATGGCGGCGTCGACCCCTGCGGCTTTCAGCTCCGGGCCGATCTCCTGCCCGAACTTCTCAGCCCAGGCGACGGCCGTGCCGGTGCCGGTGGTGCAGTACACGTACTTGTACAGCTTGCCGATCTTGCCCTCTTTTTCCAGCTCTCTCATCACGTCGAGCGGAAGGACCACGTCCGGGTCGGCGTTGGCCCAGACGGTGTCGTAGCCGCCGTGAATGGACTCGTAGTTCTCGCTCGTCAGGTCGTCCAAGCCGGAAATATCGTACCGGCCGAAGCTCTCGGCGGAGGACACGCGGATCTTGTCCGGGTTGCCCTTCGGGACGATGCCGCCGGAGGTGATGAGGGCGATCGTCGCCTTGGTAATGTCTTTGACCGGCGGGCAGGGCGGGATCTTCTTGAACGTGGGCATCTCGTACTCGGTCTGGAACGGCCGGCCTTCGATTTTCGCCAGAAGCATTTCAAGCCCGCGGGTGGCGCCGTTCTTCTCGTGGAAGAACACCCGGCGGCGGCCCTGATGGATGTACCCTTCTTCGGCGGCCGGGCCGAGAGTCTCTTTCTTGAGCAGCTTGAGGGTCAACCGGGCGATGCCCTGGGCGGCTTCCTTCATGCCCCGGGCGCTGTCGGCGGCCTTGACGATGTACACCTGTTTGCTGAACGACTCGGCGCCGGGGTTTTCCGGGTACAGGGCCGTGACGGCCGGGATGCCCAGTTTTTCCTTCACGGTCACGCAGACATCGCCGCAGGCCATGCCGTAACGGCCGGCGAAGAAGCCGGGGCCCGCCACGAGGGCGTCGGGCTTGCAGTCGGAGACCATCTTGAGGATCGTCGCCTTTGCCTCGTCGTTGTGCTCGTTAAAGTAGTTGTCGCCGCAGATCACCGTGCCGACGATCTCGGCTTCGGCGCCGAAGGCGGCCTGAAGGGCCGCGCCGGGGCCGACCTTGCCCTGGCGGAACTCGGGGGCGACGTGCGCCATTTCCTCTCCGCCGATGCCGGCGTAGAACTGGTTAATATAGTGGACGATACGGAATGTCATGGCTGAAACCTCCTCGCTTCGCCCTTAGACCCACAGAGAACCGGATCTGTTGTAGCCCGTCTCCACGGTGGAGGCGATGATCGACTGAAGCTCCACGTACATGGATCCGTCGGGACGCAGGCTTTCGGCCGCGCCGCCGGAAACGTGGGCGATCGACTCGATGTAGCCGATGACCTTGTCCATGGCCGGAACTTCGATCATCTCGTTCACGTTGCCGCAGGAGACGAACGCCGTCAGGTTGGGCGTCGCGTCGGCCAGGCCTTGGCTCGCGCCGTCGGTTCCCGACGCCTCGTCGGCGATGACCACCGTGCGCATGCCCAGAGCCTCGCATTTGTCCACGTTCATGCACAGGTCCGTGTCAGGGTTGCCGTAGCCTTCCTCGGTGATGATGACGCCCTTGGCGCCCAGCTCCTTGGCCAAGCGGGCGTTAAAGGACGAGGCCCGCTCCTTGCCGGCCAGAACGACCGACTCCTGAGTGGGGATCATGCCCAAGAAGTTGATCGTCTTGCCGTGAGCCTTGTACAGCTGGGAGATCACCGGGTCGTGAACGTGGTGCCACGTCGTCGTCTTGTCGCAGGCGGACACGCAGTTGCCCGACACCATGGCGCCGTCCAGCACCTCGTTCGGGTGGAGCAGCGTCGGCAGGCAGTGCTTCAGGTCCACGCCGTACACGTAGGTGTCGTGCAGCAGCCCTTGAGTGATGCACATGCACAGGTGAACGACCGGCGGAAGATCCGGGTACTTGGCTAGCTCTTCGGCCACTGTGCCCTTCTCGTACACCTCTGTCTCGTCCACCGCCGCGCCCTTGCACTGCTCGGCGATCCACTCGGCCGCCTTCAGTCCGGCGACCCGCATGGCTTCCTCATACTGGTGCTTTTCGAGGTTTTCGACCGGCGCGGCCAGCAGGACCACGTTGTACAGTCCGGCGAACGGGCTGAACTTGGCCGCCGGGCCGGTCATGTCGATGAAGCCCTCCTGGAACGCCATGATGGGACCGACCGTCACGACGGCTGCGCCGTCCAGAGCGAGAGTGACGCCGTTCCCGACCGTTTCATTTGGCCCGATCACCGAAGCGTAATAGCTTTCTCCGCCCTCCAGCTTGACCCGCGGTTCGATCACGTCCTTGACAGGAATAATCCGGACCGATTCGCCGGGACGGGCCAGATCGGCGTCCCACTTCGTAATCCGATCGTCGGCAAGAGCTTCGAGCAGCGCGGCCTTGTCCACGTACAGGACGTGGTCTTCGACGCGCGTCGGGCTCCCCCACTGCAGACCGGAGATCTTAGCCTTCCGAAGTTCCAGTCTCATGTCTCGCGCCTCCTTCTTATAACTTATAAGAATGAAAATAAACAGCTTACGCAACATTTCTTCTGCGTTTTGACTAGTATAAAAAAAGGTGAGCGATGCTTCATCGGTCTAAAGAAACAGAAGTGCAGTAAAAGCTCCGCTGAAAAATGTATTTTTTGCACAAAAAAGTGACTCTTGCCCAGTTCCCCCTCGGGGGATACTATTAAAAAAACTGCAAAATCTTTTGAGATAGAAAATAAAACGCTGTATTTTAAAGGCCTATCGAAAGGGGAGGGCGCTGCTGTGGCCAGTTGGAAAAGCGAGAGCGAGAAAGTCCTGTCTGGCTGTGCACAGGAAATAGCACGGTCGACAGCTGGAATCGTAGGGTATGACGTCATCATTACCGATATGAAAGGGATCATTATCGGCGCGAGTCGTGCGGAACGCCTTGGCTGCCACCACGAGGCGTCCGACGAGGTCATTCGGACCGGCCATTCGTCGGCCACCAGCGCCGAAGTGGCTGCAACGATGTCCGGCACGCTGCCGGGGGTGACGCACCCGATCGCCTCGCTCAACGGAACGGTGGTAGGGACCATGGCGATTACCGGCGAGCCGGAGGCGGTTCAGCCGTTCGCCTTGATCGTGCGAAAGCAGATAGAAATTCTCCTGCGGGAGCAGGAGCGGTTCGCCCTGACGGTGAACCGGGAGAGTTCCCTACAGGATCTGGTGCAGGAAATGGTCTCGTTCGCCAAGGGAGACGGGGACGAGGAAGCGTTGGCCGCCCGGGCTGGGTCGTACGGCATCGACGCGCGGTGGTATTACCTGCCGCTGTCGGCCGAGCTGTACCAGCTGGGGCGCATCGCCGCCGGCGCGACCGGCATGGGGCGGGAGGTCGCCGAGCAGGAGATTTATCGTCTCAAGGCTGACGTGTTGGTCGAGATTCGGGCGGCGTTCGGCGACCGGCGGGCCCTGTGCACCGGCACGGTGGCCGGTCGGTTCGCGGTCTTCTGGCCGCTGGGGTCCGAGCCGGACGAGGAAGCCATCGAGGAAGCGGTGAACCGAGGGCGTCAGCTTGTAGATCGGCTGGGAAGCCGCGGACATAAGATAGCCATAGGGTTCGGCAACCCGGCTCGGGGGATTCGGGCTGTGGCCCAGTCGTACCGGGACGCCGGCCGGGCTCTGGCGATGGGCAAAAAGCTCCGCCGCGGCCCGGGGGTGTATCGGATCAACGAGTTCCGCATCGAAGAGCTTTTGTCGCTAGTCGACCGGCGCAACCGCTCCCGGTTTGCCGCGCCGATCACGTCGCCCCTTCGGGCTCAGTCCGACTGGGAGGACCTGAAAAACACGGTGCGGGTCTGGTGCGACAGCGGTTTTTCGTTGGTTGACGCGTCCAAGCGCTTGGCGGTGCACCGCAACACGCTGCTGTACCGGCAGGAGAAGATCGAGCGGCTGACCGGCCGAAAGACCCGGGACTTCCGCGCCATGCTGGAGCTTTACTTGGCGCTGGTGATTGACGAGTACGACGGCCCGGCTCAGAAAGAGTGAGGCGCTCGGGGACGACGGTTCGCTATAATAGGGAGCGTTCGGCCGGGCCTTGAGGCGAAAGGCCGGCGGCAAAGGAGAAAAGGATGACCGATTTTGACGGGCAGGGAGAGGAAATAAAAAGCGGCCGGCGCGGCGAAAGCACGGCGCGCCGATGGTATCGCCGGGTGGCGCTGGTCGTCTTGGCGCTGGCGGTTGCCGACGCTTTTTGGCGCGGCGAGCGCGTCATGGGCGGCCTGCTCGCCGCCGTCCTCGTGGCGGCTCTGATAGGGTACGGGGCCTGCCGACGCGGGGACGAGTGAAGCTTTCTGGACGGAAAGAGGCGACGAGGGTGGAAAACTGGGCTGACGAGCAGCGGCATATTCCAGTTCCCGAAGGGTACCGGCTTGAGTCGGACGCGGCGGCCGATCCGGGGGCGGGCGACGCCGAGGGGTCGCCGTACTTCTGTCATCTGGACTTTTTCAACGCGGTCAGCACGGATCGGTTGACCATTCTGCCGCGCTTTCGGACGTACCAGCAGACCCGGCCGTACAGCTGCGCGTCGGCAGTGGCTCTCATGGTACTGGAGCACTTCGGCCGGTCCGACTGGGAGGAACTGGAGATCGCCGACGTCATGGCGTCGTATCACGGCTTGCCGCCGGAGACCCGGCGGCCCGTGCCGGTGAGCGACCTGGCGAGGTTCTTTCTGGATTTGGGCTGGAAAGTGTCCAGCAACGTGGAGTACACGAAGCCGTTCGATGCCGAGGAGCTGACGCGGCCGTGGCTTCTGTCGCCCTACGCGTCATTCCCGTCGGAACGGCACTTTTCCCGGTTC
The DNA here is from genome assembly GCF_000468895.1 of Jonquetella sp. BV3C21. Lineage (NCBI taxonomy): Bacteria > Thermotogati > Synergistota > Synergistia > Synergistales > Dethiosulfovibrionaceae > Jonquetella > Jonquetella sp. BV3C21. Next base: position 36,220 of record NZ_AWWC01000003.1, read on the forward strand.
TGTCGGTGGTGTCTGCGCCACAACTGGCCGATGATGGTGGAGAACATCGACTGGGGCGGTCACTGGCGCCTGATCGTGGGGTACGACACCATGGGAACCGAAACTTTGGCCGACGACGTCCTGATCTTGGTTGACCCGCACGACACGGCCGACCACTGTCAGGACGGCTTTGTGGTGGAGCACTTGGAGAAGTTCTTTCACACGTGGTACGACATCTTCGTCATGGAGCCCCACGAGCGGCTCCAGCCGTGGGTCGTCGCTTATCCGAGCGAATAGGCGCAAAAGAAGCGGCGCGGGAGTTCTCAAACTCCCGCGCCGCTTCTTTTGTCTTTCGTTACGGTCTGGCGGCCAGCGTCAGGGCAGCCGACTCGAGGACGTCGTAGCCCGGCTCGACCCGGTCCCAGTCGATCGATTCTTCCGGACAGTGGCTTCGGCCGTCCCGGCAGGGGACGAAGATCATCGCCGTCGGAATGAGCGGGGCCACGTACATCGAATCGTGTCCCGCGCCGCTGGGCATGACGCGGACCTTGTAGCCTTTGTTCTGGGCGAACGCCTTCAGCCGGTGAACCAGCAGGGCGTCCAAGACGACCGGCTCGGACGAGCCGAGAAGCTCCCGGTCGATTCGGATCTGCCGCTCGCCCGCGACCCGGTCGATTTCCTGAACGATCGCCTGATAGGCCTCGTCGATGGCCCGCCGGTCGATCCCCCGCAGGTCGACGGCCAGTTCGACCCGTCCCGGCACCACGTTGATGGCGTTGGGAAACACCCGGCAGGTTGTCACGGCGGCGACGACTCGGCGCGGCGAATAGGCCCGGCCGACCCGCTCCACCACCAGAACGACCTCCGAAGCGGCGGCCAGAGCGTCGTGCCGAAGCTCCATCGGGCACGCTCCCGAGTGGTCCGCTCGGCCGAAAATCGTGACGGAAAATCGGGTCGGCGCGGCGATGGCCTCCACCACGCCCAGCTGGTCGTCTGACGAGTCGAGGGCGGGGCCCTGCTCGATGTGCAGCTCTAAAAACGCTTCGTACGAGCCGGGGACGAGCAGATCCCTGTCGAGCGTCACCGGCTCGCAGCCAAAGCCGCGAATGGCGTTCAGCAGGGAGACGCCGCCCGAGTCCTTAAAGCGAATCATCTGGGACAGGGACAGCTGGCCGGCCACGGCCCGGCTGCCGACGCAGGAGAGCCGAAATCGGCTTGACTCCTCGCAGGCGAAGACGACGCAGTTCAGCGACCTCGTTAAAGGCTCGCGGCGCGACGCTTGGTCCATCACGGCCGCGGCGCATGCCACGCCCAGCACGCCGTCGAAGTCGCCGCCCTGAGGGACCGAGTCGAGGTGAGAGCCCATCAGGATCCCCGGGTGGTTTGGGTTCGTCCCCGGCAGGCTGAACCACAGGTTCCCTACCGAGTCGGCGCGGACCGACGCGCCGACGGACGTCATTCGTTCGATTAAGAGCTCCCGGGCCTGCCGGTCGGCAGGCGAAAAGCCCAGCCGGGTCACGCCCTGATCGGTTCGGCCGATTTGGGCGACCTCTTCCACCAGCCGGCGGGCGAATTGAAGTCCGGCGTTCATATCAGGAGCCGTAGACCCAGCCGGCCAAGAACGTGGAAAGCGGCGGGCAGTAGGAGATGACCAGCAGGCCGCCAATGGCCACCAGAATGAACTTGGCCGACGCGCCGATGACCTCGCTCAGCGACAGGCCGGTGACCGAGCTGGCCACGAACAGGTTCAGGCCGAACGGGGGGGTGAAGTTCCCAAGGGCCAAGTTGGAAACCATGATGATGCCCAGGTGGAGCGGGTCGATGCCCAAGGACGTGCCGATGGTAAAAAAGAGCGGTCCGAGGATGACGATCGCCGCCAGCCCTTCCATGAACATGCCGACGATCAGCAGAATGGCGTTCACCAGCGCGATGAAGACCAGCGGCGACTTGACGCTGGAGATGACCGCCGCCGTGACGGTCTGGGGAATCCGCGCCACGGTCAAAAACCAGCCGAAGCTCTGAGCCATTGCCACCAGAATCAGCACCTGGGCGCAGGTCACTGCCGAGCGGAGACACACGTCCATCAGGTCCTTGAGGTTGATCTCCCGGTAGATGAACATGCCGACGAACAGACAGTAGACGACCGAGACACCGGCCGCTTCCGTCGGGGTGAACACGCCGCAGTAAATGCCGCCCAGAATGATGACCGGCGTCAGCAGCGACCAAGCCGACTCGACGGTCTGACGCCACACCTGAGCCCACGTCGACGGGGCGGACGTCTTGGCCGGGTGGCGGCGCAGGTAAAACCAAATGTAGACGACGTTGGCCAGCCCGTAGACGATCCCGGCGCTGATTCCGGCCATGAAGAGGCTGCCCACCGAGACGCCGGTGACGGCCGCGTACATGATCAGGGTGATCGACGGCGGGATGATCAGCGACACCGATCCGGCGGACGTCACGAGGCCGGCGGCGAACGACTGGCCGTACCCTTCGGCTCTCAGTTCCGGGTAGAGAAGCCGGCCCATGGCGACCACGGTTGCCGGGCTCGAGCCGCAGAGCGAACCGAACACCATGCAGGTGAACTGGGTCGTGTAGGCCAGACCGCCGGACCGGGCGCCGACGAGGCTTTTCGTCCATTTCAGGATTCGGGTCGACAGGCCGCCCCGGTCCATCACGTTGGCTGCGAAGATGAAAAAGGGCATGGACATGAGGGCGAACTTGTCGATGCCGGCGAACGCCCGCTGGACGAGCACCATCGGGTCAAGAGGCGTAAAAAGGAGCATGCTGCACAGCACGGCGCCGCCCAGCGCGACGAAGATCGGCACGCTGCCGAGAAGGGCCGTGATGAGCAGGGGCATCAGGAACGCGGTCATGCTCGGTCCTCCCGAAGGCCCAGCGCGAGCCGGGCGAACTGCCACGCCGCCATGAAGCTGCCGACCGGGACGCACAGGTAAACAGCCCAAATCGGAATTCCCAGCGCAGGAGACGTCTGTCCCATTCGGTAGCTGAACGCGGTGAGCCGAACGCCGTACCACGTCAGCGCGAGGCAGAAAAGGGCCGACAGGCCGAAGACGACCCGGCCGACCGCTCTTTTCGTCCGCTCGGAAAAGCGTCCCAGCAGAAAGTCCATTCGGATATGGGCGCTTTGCCGGACGCAGAGCGACGCGCCGATAAAGGTTATCCAGACCATCAGGTAGCGAATGAGCTCTTCAGCCCAGCTCGTGCTGCTGTTGAACAGGTACCGGAGCGCCACGTTGATGAACAGGACGAGAGCCGTGACGAGCAGCGCCAAGGAGCAGAAAAGCCGTTCAAACCGTTCCAAAAACGACATAACGCGATCTCACCGTTCCTTTAAAGGTTTAAGAAAAGGCCCCCAGGCGAAGCCGGGGGCCATACGAACGAGAGGTTATTTCTCTTCCAGCGCGGCGTAGATCTTCTCCAAGAGCTCTTTCTGCTTAGGCGTAGAGGCGAACTCGCTGTGAACGGCTCGGCTGGCCTCGGCAAACTCCTTGCGGCCCTCTTCCGACAGGGACGAAATTTCGATGTTGCTCTTTTGGCGGATCATGTCTAGGTAGCCGTTTTCCGTCTCCTTCTGGAGAGCTCGCTCATAGTCTCTGGCCTGACGCTCGGCGTCGACGACCAGCTTCCGCGTCGTGTCGTCTAGGCCGTCGAACCACGCCCGGTTGGTGACCAGAATGTAGGGGAAGAACCCGTGGTTGCTCAGGATCAGGTGGCCCTGGACCTCGTAGAACTTGTTGAGGGCGATGGACTGAATCGGGTTTTCCTCTCCGTCGACGATGTCCTGCTGGAGCGCGTTGTAGAGCTCGGCGTACTCGATCGGCACCGGGTTGGCGCCCCAGGACTTGTACTGGGCGATCAGCAGCGGGCTGGGCATGACGCGCATCTTGAGCCCCTTGAAGTCGCTCGGGTGCTCGATCTTAATTTTCTTGGTGGTGAACTGCTTGAAGCCGCCAGACCACAGCCCGGCCACGTGGAACCCTTTGTCCAGCGCGCAGTCGAAGAGCTCCTGTCCCACCGGGCCGTCCATGACCCGATACAGGGCCTCGTTGCTGGGCCACAGGAACGGGAAGTCGATCAGCTTCAGCTCTTCGACGAACGGGGTCAGCACGGCTGACGGCTGAAGGGACATTTCCAGGGTGCCCATCTGAACCATCTCGGTCTGTTCCCGCATGGACCCCATCTGTCCGTGAGGGAAAATCTCGACCGTGATCGCTCCGCCCGACCCCTTCTCAACCAGCTCTTTGAACTTCTGAGCGCCCATGTCCTCCGGGCTGCCGACGGGCTGATTGTGGCTGAAACGAATCGTTGACGTGGGGAAATCGGCGGCAAATGCCGGAACCGCCAAAGCCGTCAGGAAAAATAGCGCCGCGAGCTTCTTCACACCCTCATCTCCCTTTTTGATACTCGGTTTAAATACCGCGTTCGGCTTCGATTATATCATTCAGAGGGCGGGAGCTCACTTTGAAGGGGCGGGCGAATCCTCCCCCGTTTCGTTCGGCAGGTCGGGTTCGTCTTGCTGGACCTCGTCTTCTGAGGGCTCGAAGGAGCCTCCGTCTTCTGGCATTTTATACAGCCGATCGGCCGTCGGCACGCTCCCTTCCAGCCGCCGAACGTCGTCGGCTGCGCCGGCGCTGCCGAGCCGCTGGGCGATCTGATAGCACAAAAGGGCCAGAGGCAGGTTAACTAGGCCGCCAAGTCCGTGCTCGTACAGTACGCCCAGCTGACGGGCCGCTTCGGGGTGGTCCTGATTCATCGCTTTGCGGAACCACCGGCGGGCGGCCTTGTTCTTATCACCTAAGTCGCCGGAGGCGCACAGCACGCCGAGATTGTACTGGGCGATGCGGTAGCCCTGAGACGCCGCCGGGAGGAAGTACTCCAAAGCCTTCTCCGGCTGATGGGGCAGGCCTTCGGCGCCTTGGCTGTAGAGAACGCCCAGCTGATTGAGCGCCGGCGCGTAGCTCTGGTCGGCCGCGGACTGGAGCAGCTTGAGAGCCTCGGGGACGTTCTTCCACTGTCCCAGCCCGATGAGGAGCATTCGGCCCAAGTTGTACTGGCCCTGCGGCGAGCCTCCGGAGGCCGCCCGCTGGTACCATTCGGCGGCGGTTTTCAGGTCCATGGCGGTTCCCGTGCCGGTGGCATACAGCTTCGCCAAGTTGCACTGCGCCACGGTGTTGCCGCTTTCCGCGGCCTTGGAATACCACTCGAACGCTTGAGCCGGATCGGGACGCCGTCCGCCGGCGCCTTCCAAGTACATGGTTCCGAGCAGGCACTGGGCTGCCGAGTTTCCGGCCTGAGCGGAGGCTTTGCAGGCTTTCCACGCCTTTTCCATGTCGGGCTCGCCGAACACTCCCTGCTGAATGAACTGGCTCAGCTTGTACCCGGCGGGTGCGTACCCCAGGCGGGCGGATCTGGTCAGGAGATTTTGAATGACCGCCGGGTCGGCGTGCTCGTGGTTTTCCAGATAAAAGAGGGCCAAGGCGCACAGGGCCGGCGGGTAGTCCTGTGCGGCCGCCTTTTTGTACCAGACGAGAGCCTGATCCATCGAGTCATCGCTGCCGGTGGACGACGACTCGAACAGCTGGCCGAGAAGAAGCTGGGCCTGCGCGCTGCCGTCTCCCGCGGCGCCCTTTAAAAGGGCCACGGCTTGGTTGGACGACTTGTCCCCTTCGTCCATCAGGATCTTAGCCAAAGCGAGGGTTGCCTCGGTATCCCCAGAGGCGGATGCTTCCTTCAGCAGTTTTTTCGCCTTCGCCAAGTTCTTGGGAACCCAGTCACCCCGAGCGCAGAGAACCCCTAGGTCCCGTTGGGCGTTTGTGCTGCCAGCCGCGGCGGCTTTTTCAAGCCATTGGACTCCGGCCTTGCGGTCTTGGGCGACGCCCTTGCCGATGATGGCGATTCGGCCCATGTTGTACATTCCTTCAGGCAGCCCGAAAGAAGCCGCTTTCTTGTACATCTCGGCCGCTTTGGCCTTGTTTTTCTCAACTCCGACGCCGGTTTCGTACAGCCGGCCCAAGTCGATGTACGCCTCGCTGTCGCCCGAGGTTGCTGCCGACGTGTAAAGCTGGAACGCTTTCTTCGGCTCAGGGGTGAATCCCATGCCGCCCCCGTTTTCGTAGATCTGGGCGAGGAACTTCTTCGCCGGCGTGTACCCGCCGGCAGCCGCTTGGCTCAGCAGCCGAAGCCCCTCGGCGCGCGCGTCCTTCTGCATCTTCAAAATCCCCAGCGCCATGAGCGAGGGCAGCGAGCCTTCGTCGGCGGCCTGCTTGTACAGCGTCTCGGCCTGAGCCGTGTCGCCCCGCTCTTCAGCGTCTGCTGCCAGAAGGTACCGGGCCGTGTTGTCGCCCTTTTCGGCGGCGGCGGCGATCAGGCGGGCGTACTCGTCCCGGGAGGCCTTGTCCGTTCGATCGTAAATTTCCAACGCCCGCTGGAGCATAGCCCAAGCCATCTTCTGTTTCAGGGCGCTTTGGAACGTCGCCTCAGCGTCCAGCAGGCGGTTTTCCGACTTGTACAGCTCGTACAGGTCCCGCGCGGCCCGCTCGATACCCCCATCGGCGCTTTTTTTGAGGTACGTCCGCCACGTCTTATCCGGATCCCGGGCCGGATCGGCCCGGAACATGATCGACAGGTTGTAGGCCGCCTCCGCGCTGCCCGCGTGGGCCGCCTTTTTGTACCATTTCGCCGCTTCGTCCGGTTTTTTCCCCGTTCCAAGCCCCTTGTCGTACATGTATCCGAGCGCGGCCCACGCGGCCCGGTCATTTTGCTCCGCCAGTTTCTTGAACAGATCAAACGCCACGTCGAATTTTTCGTCGCGGAACGCCTTCGCCGCCTCGGAAACCGAAACGGGCGGAGTCGGAGAGTCTCCCGGATCCTTTCTGGGCGACGACAGGCCTGGCCCGGCAAAGAGGACCGCGGCGGCGCAGGCGGTTAAAAAGGTAGAAAACTTCAACGTCATTCCTCCTGTGAGGCAGGTCGAGGAGCAGGCTCGACCCAGCGCTTTGATTCGCCATGAAGCAGCCAAGCGGCGATCACGCCGCCGAGAATATCGGTGATTGGAAAGCTGACCCACAGCCCGTCGGTGCCCAAAAAGCGCGGCAAAATCAGCACCGGCGGCAGAATGATCAGCTGACGTCCTAGGGTGAGGATCAGCGACTCTTTTGCCCTCCCCAGTCCCTGAAGGACGTAGGACGCGGTGATGGAGACGGCCGCCAGAGGCATGGCCGAATAGCCGATCCGCATCGCCCGAGCGGCCGCGGCCGTCAGAGCTGGGTTGCCGGAAGAGAACATGGCTACCATGCTCTCGGCCCAAATTTCGGTGATGACCGTGGTGACTGTCAGAAAAATTCCCGACGACCAGAGGGCGATGGACACCAGCCGCTTGACCCGCCGCAGGTTCCCCGCGCCGTAGTTGAAGCCGACCAGCGGCAGAACGCCGTCGCCGAGTCCCATGACCGGCAGGAACAGCAGGCTGTCCAGCGAGAAGAAAATTCCTTGGGCGGACAGGGCCAGCGAGCCGCCGTACTCGGAGAGAACCAAATTGAACAGCACCATCAGGATGCTGAAAAACAGCGTGCCAATGAAGGGAGAAAACCCGACGGCGGCGATCTGCCGGACCATGGCCCAGCGGATCCGCCAGCAGGACGGCTCGAGGTTCATCGGGGCACGCTTGCCCCACAGGTCAATCGATACCCACGCGAGGGACAGTCCCTGGCCGATAACCGTCGCGACGGCGGCGCCGGCGACGCCCCAGTTGAAGACGGCGATGAACAGCCAGTCCAGAGCCACGTTGCTCATCGTGCCGATGATCACCGACTCCATCGCCCGCCGCGGGCGTCCCAAGGCCCGGATGGTCTCGTTCTGGACGATTGTCCCGAACTGGAGCGCCATGCCCCAAAGGACGATCCGCAGGTACGTCTTGGACAGGTCCAAGATGTCGGGCGTGGCGCCGCAGAGCTTCACGACCGGGTCGAGGAAAAACTCTATGCCAAAACACAAAAGGAGCGTGGTCGCGGCCGAGAGGGTCATCATGTTGCCCATGGCCTGCTTTGCTTCTTCCAAGTCGCCGGCACCGAGCTTTCGGGACAGAAGGGACGTGCCGCCCGCGCAGATCAGCGTGGCCAAGGCGCCCTGAAACAGGGCGATGGGAAACGCGACCGACAGGGCCGCCAGGCCGGGAGAGCCCACCCAGTGGCCGATGAACATTCGGTCGACGATGTTGTACAGGGCGTTGGACAGAAAACCCATCATGGCCGGCGCGGAGAACTGGAAGATCAACCGCAACTCCGGGGTCGTTCCCATGCGCGCCCGTTCGGCGTTTTTGTCCCCAGCCAACTGGGGCATGTTCGTCTCGTTCGGCATGGTTCGTCCCTCCGGCGATCGTCAGATTTTCCTTATTGTACAGCCAAGGGTGTTCCTTTGTAGAGAGGCGGCCGGCTTCGCCGAAGCATCAATGAACAGAAAAGCTGAAGGGAAGGGAAAAGATCGCGCCAGTCTTTTGCTACTTGAAATAGGAAAATAGCTCTCGTACACTTTAGAATATCAGGTTTCTTCGGGAGCGCAGGCTACGCTAAAAACAAGGCGAAGACCTGACATTTCAAATGAAGAGGAGGCAGCAGAACCATGGAGACAGGTTTCATCGCGACTCTACACGATTGGATCAACATCGGCAACTCGATCCTTTGGGGAAACTTGATGACATATCTGCTCATCGGGACGGGGATTTACTACACCCTGAGACTTGGGTTCCCCCAGATTACCGGCTTCAAGCACATGTGGCACGTGACGCTCAAAGGGCGCAAGAGCGAAGAGGGCGGCATTACCTCCTTCCAGGCTCTCTGCACCAGCTTGGCGGCTCAGGTCGGCACGGGCAACGTGGCTGGCGTGGCGACGGCGATCGTCTCCGGAGGTCCCGGAGCGGTCTTCTGGATGTGGGTAACCGCTCTGGTCGGCATGGCCACCATTTACGGCGAAGCCATCCTCGGGCAGGTGTACCGGGTCAAAGGCACCGACGGTCTGTACCGCGGCGGCCCGGCGTACTACTTGGAGCGCGGTTTGGGACAGAAGTGGCTGGCCGTGTTGTTCTCCATCTCTATCATCATCGCCATGCCGCTCATCTTCAACGCCGTTCAGTCCAACTCCATCGTCAGCGGCCTCAAGGGCGCTTGGGGCTTTGACACGCAGAAAGTCGGCATCGGCGTTATTATCCTGACGGCTATCGTTATCTTCGGCGGACTTCGCCGGATTGCCAAGGTGGCCGAGATCGTCGTCCCGTTCATGGCCATTCTGTACATCCTCGGGGCCGTTTACATCGTTCTCACTCACCTTCCCGAGCTGCCGGGCGTTATCGCCGGCGTGTTCAAGTGCGCCTTTGGCGCTCAGCAGGTTGCCGGTGGCGTCCTAGGATTCACCGTCGCTCAGGCAGCCCGATTCGGCATCGCCCGCGGCCTGTTCTCCAACGAGGCCGGTATGGGTTCGACGCCTAACGCTAACGCTGTGGCCGACGTGCGGCACCCGGGCCGTCAGGGCTACGCGGCCATGATGGGCGTATTCGTCGATACGATCATCATCTGCTCCTGCACCGCCGTCATTCTGCTGCTGAACCCGGACGTTCTGACCAGCGGCAAGACCGGCGTCGAGGCCACTCAGATGGCTATTATGGGCGAAGTCGGCCAGTGGGGCGTGAGCTTCGTCGCGATCGCGCTGTGCTTCTTCGCTTGGACGTCCATTCTGGGCAACTACTATTACGGCGAGAGCAACATCATGTACCTGTTCGGCGAGAACAAGGGCTGCGTCACGGTCTTCCGGCTCTGCGTGCTCGGCATGATTTACTTCGGCGCTACTCACAGCGTGCCGATCGTTTGGGACATGGCTGACTTCTTCAACGGCATCATGGCCATGCTCAACCTGATTGGCGTGATCCTTTTGGCCGGCATCGCCTCGGCTGTGAAAAAGGACTACGACAGACGCCGGAGCCTCGGCGAGCTTGACCCGTACATTGACCGTTCTCAGATGAAGATCACGACCATCAAGGTCGAGCTTCCTGAATAACGTCCGTTTCTAATTCCACGAGGGCTCCGGAAGGGGCCCTCGGATTTTTATCCGCGGCAGGCTGCGCGGGGGAGGTCTGTCATGCAGCAGCTATTGGATCAAATCGTCAAGGAGTGCGCGCCGCTGAGCGAGGCCGGACACGTGGCCGATTACATTCCCGAACTGGCGAAGGCGAACCCGAAGTCCTTCGGGGCGGCGGTGACCGACAAGAACGGGAAACAGTGGGCGAGCGGGGACGCGGACGAGACGTTCTGTCTTGAATCGATCGCTAAAGTGGTGAGCTTGGCGCTGGCCCCTCAGCTTCGGGGCTTCGACGACGTGTTTGACCGAGTCGGCAGGAGCGCCATCGCGGATCCGTTCAACTCGATCATGCGGCTGGAAATGGACAGCCCGCACCGGTCTCACAACCCGATGATCAACTCGGGAGCCATCGTGGTGGTCTCCCTCCTTCCACAGGAGGGGGTAGGGGCAAAAATCGGGGCCGTTCTGGAGCTGTGCGCCGCCCTTTCGGTGCAGAAGACCGCCGATGTGGTCGAGCGGGTCTACCTGTCGGAGAAGTTTACCAGCGACAGAAACCGGGCTTTGGCGTATTTTCTCCGCAGCGTCGGCAGTTTGGAAGGGGACGTGGAAGACACGCTGGACGTGTACTTCCGAATGTGTTCTATCGGCACCACAGCCAAGCAGCTTTCCGTCTTGGGAGCGACTCTGGCCTGCGACGGCCGCAACCCTCTGACCGGGCGGGATGTAGTCAGCCCGACCGTTGTCCGAACCGTTCGGGCGCTCATGATGACCTGCGGCATGTACGACGGTTCGGGGGAGTTCGCCGTGGACGTGGGGATTCCGGCCAAGAGCGGCGTGGGCGGCGGCATCGACACGCCGAGCCGGGCCGGGCGGGGCTGGCAGTCTACGGCCCGTCGCTGGACGAGCGGGGCAACTCGGTCGCCGGCGTGGCGGCCATGAAGCGGCTGTCCCTCGAGGGCGGCTTCCGGGTCATATAAAAAAGAACCCCGGCTTCTCTATGGAGAAGCCGGGGTTCTTTGTTTTTTTAGGACAGCCGGGCGGTCAGGGCCTCGGCGATTCGACGGGAGGCGTGCCCGTCCCCGTACGGGTTGGGCGCGGCGCTCATGGCTTTCAGCCGAGCGTTATCGCTCATCAGGGCCGATGTTTTTTCAAAGACGGCGTTCGGGTCGTTCGTCACTAGGACCACCGAGCCGGAGGCAACGCCTTCTGGGCGCTCTGTCACGTTGCGGACCACCGCCACAGGGACGCCGAGAGAGGCGCCCTCTTCCTGCAGGCCGCCCGAGTCGGTGAGGAGCAGTCGGCTTTCGCTCATGAGCTTCGCCATCGCGCCGTAGTCCAGCGGGTCGGTCAAGGTGACGTTTGAAAGGCCTGCGAGCTGGGGACGCAGGGCGTCGCGGACGATCGGGTTCAGGTGCAGCGGCACGACGAAGTGCCAGTCGGAAAACGCGCGGGCCAACCGGGCGACCGCTTTCCCTAGGTTAGCCATGACGGGCCAGTTCTCCCGCCGGTGGAGCGTGACCGTCACGAGCGGCTTTTTGGCCGGAACCCCGTCGGGCCACCTCCCCTTTTGGGCGGCGTACAAAATCGCGTCCACGGCGGTCTGTCCGGTCACCAGAATGTTCGACGCCTTTCGCCCTTCGGCCAGCAGGTTGGCCTGAGCGCCCTCCGTGGGGGCGAACATCAGGTCGCTGAGGTCGTCGGTGAGCAGCCGATTGGCCTCTTCGGGAAACGGCTCGGCCAAGGAGAAGCTCCGCAGCCCCGCTTCCACGTGCCCGACCGGGAAACCGCACAAAAACGCCGCCCAAGCCGCCACGAAGGTGGTGATGGTGTCGCCGTGAACCAGCACGTAGTCGGGCTTCATCTCGGTCAAAGCGTGGGCTGCCGCAGGCAGCATCCGGGCCGCCAGCTCGGGCAGCGTCTGCCGGTCGGTCATCACGTCCAAGTTGCGGGCCGCCGGGACGTCGAAAATTTGGAGCGCTTGAGCCAGCTGGGTGCGGTGCTGGCCGGTCAGGAGCACGAGCGGCTCAAGCCCGCCCGTCTCGGACAGGGCGCGGTATACCGGCGCCATTTTGATTGCCTCAGGCCGCGTGCCGAAGGCGAGGACAACTCGTCGGGTCATGAAAAACCTCCTCAGAGAGATTTTATTATTATAGCCTTTTTATCGAACGGCGTTGAGGGCCGCACTGCTGACGAAACGTCGCGGCCTATGAGAAAAATAAGCCGAAAAAACGAATCATAGAAAAACCTGCACGGCCGGCGGTTTATCGAGTACAATCAGACAGTCAGTTACGGCGGTCTGGGGGCCGCGCGAAAGGAGCGAACGCAACGATGATGGAGCAGGTACGCAAGGTCATTGACGGAAAACGGGACGAGATCATTTCCACAATTCGCGAACTGGTGGCGGTGAAAAGCGTCGGCGGCGAGGCGCCTCTGCCGGACGCGCCGTTCGGCCCCGGGCCGAAGGCGGCTCTTGAGAAGTTCATCGAGATTTCCGACCGGATGGGATTTTCCACCGGCGTCTTTGAAAATCAGGTCGGCTGGGCCGAGGAAGGCGACGCTTCTCAGGAGCTGGTGACTATTCTGGCTCACGTGGACGTCGTGCCGGTCGGCGAAGGCTGGAGCTGCGATCCCTTCGAGGGCATGATTAAGGACGGTTTCCTATACGGCCGCGGCGTGGCCGACGACAAGGGCCCGGCCGTGTGCTCGCTGTACGCCTTGGCGGCCCTGAAGGAAGCGGGCGTCAAGCTTCGCCGGCGCGTCCGGGTCATGGTAGGGACCAACGAGGAAATGGGCTCGGCCGCGGTGGCTCACTACGTCGAATCGGGACAGGAGCTGCCGGTATGCGGCTTCACGCCTGATGCCGAGTACCCGCTGATCAACGGCGAAAAGGGGATCATTACCGCCCACCTGAGCGCGCCATTCGCTCCCTCGGGGGACGTGAAGATCGTCGCCTTCGACGGCGGCGTGGCCAGCAACGCCGTTCCCGACAAGGCGACAGTTGATCTGGAAGTTGCCGACGCCGCTTTGCCTCGGCTTCGCCGGGCCGTGGCCGAATTTGCCGCGCCCAAGGACGCGGCGCTTGAGATGGAAGAGCTGGGCGGCGGAAAGTTCCGCCTGTCCATGAAAGGTCTGGCGTTCCACGGGTCCAAGCCGCAGTACGGCTCCAACGCGGTCGCTCATCTGGTCGCGCTCCTGCGCCTCGTTCTGACCGACGGCGAGCAGGCGAAGGCGCTGGAGAAATTCGACCGGCTGGTGGGAGCTCAGAGCCGGGGCGAAAACTTGGGACTGCTTCGCTACGACGACGTGTCGGGCTTCACGTCCATGTGCTGGGGACTCATGAAGATGGACGGCGACCGGGTCAAGTTCAGCTTGAACTATCGGTACCCGGTCACGCTAGATCCAGCCAAGACCGAGGCGGATTTCCGTCAGGCCGCGGCCGATGCCGGGTTCGTCATTGAGACGATCAGCTGCGCGACGCCGCTTTACAAGCCCGAGGACGATCCGCTGGTCGTGAGCCTGATGAAAGCCTACCGGCAGGAGACGGGGCGCATGGACGACCGGCCGTTCTCCATCGGCGGCGGAACGTACGCGAAGGAAATTCCCAACATGTTGGCGTTCGGCATCTGCTTCCAGGACGAAAATCAGCACATTCACGAGATCGACGAGTGCTGGGAGATCGACCGAATCATCCTGACGACTAAAATCATCGCGGCGGCCATCGTCGAGTTGGCCTGCTAAGCGAAAAAAAGGAGCGGAGAGCGGAGCCCTAAGAGGCTCCGCTTTTTTATGGCGTTTCGGCCGGCGGGAGATTATCATAAGCTGACGGCTCAGACGTTGCCGTTTTGACAAACGAGAGGAGTTGTTCCTGTGATTCAAGCGTATAAGACTTTCATGCTGGGCGGCCCGATCATGCTGATCCTTCTGGTCCTGTCCCTGGCCGCCGCTGCCGTCTTCGTCCAGAGACTTCTGTTTGCCCGCCGCGCCTGGGAGGACCCGGAAGAGGCGGAAGGGATTGCGGCCGACATGCTGGCCGCTGGCCGGCCGGCTGAGGCGTTGGCCTCCGTTTCCGACGGGCCGGACACGTCGCTGCGCCGGGTGCTTCGCGCCGGTCTGTCCCACTGGAAGCTGTCCGGCGCAGACCTTCGGGATCTGCTCCAGCAGGAAATTCGCCGGGAGGCGTTTCGCTGGAGCTGGGGGCTCGGCTTTTTGTCAGTCACGGCTCGGGTCGCGCCGCTGCTCGGGCTTCTGGGCACGGTGGTTGGCATGGTGGATATTTTTCAGGCCCTGCCGGAAGTCTCCTCGTCGCCGATGACCGCGTTGGCGGGCGGCATTTACAAGGCGCTTTTCACGACCGTCGCCGGTCTGATCATCGCCATTCCGGCCCTTTTAGCCCACAGCTGGTGCAGTTCCCGGGTGGACAGGCTTGAGGAGACCCTGTCGCGGACCAGCGACCTGCTGCTTCGCTGTCACATGGCCGGCCGAGGCTCCCATGAGGATTAACCGCCGGACCGCGCCGGAGGCCGACCTGACGTCGCTGATCGACGTCCTGTTCATTCTGATCCTCTTTTTTGCCCTGTCGACGGCGATGATTCCCGGACAGGTGGCCGTCGAACTGCCCGAAGGGGCAGGCGCCGCGCCGGATAAGCCGTCGGTCGTCCTCACGGTGCGGCAGGACGGGACGGTTCTCTACGACGGTTCAAAGACGACGCTGGAAGGCGCCGTGGCTCAGGCGGCATCGCGTCCGAAAGACGCGGGAGACCTGCTCGTCGCCGCGGACGAGAACCTGCCGTACCGGCAGGTCGCCGAGCTCCTTGAGATGCTCCGCCGAGCCGGCGTGACGTCGGTGGCTCTGGCGCTGCGCGGCTTTGGGTCATGAGGCGGGACTGGCTGGTCGCCGTCGCCGTTTCCCTGTGCCTTCATGGGGCTGCGCTGGGCTGTCTGGGACTTTGGATGTCCGCGCCGTCCGGATCGGCTGGTGAAACGGCGCTCGAGGAGTCGGCTCCTTCGCCCCAGGACGAGGACGAAAAGGAGAGTACGGCGGCGGGGCGCGGCGGCCGGGGTCGGCCGCTCGCCATTTCCATTTCCATGGTCGTGTCGCCGCAGGTCTCCGGCGCGGCCGAGGGGTACAATGCCGGCATGGTCGTCGTCAAGACGACGCCCGACTACCCGCTGATTTCCCGCCTCTGGGGCGAGGAAGGCACAGCCCGGGTGCTGCTGTCGGTTCAGTCCGGCGAGGTCACGTCGGTGGCGCTGGAGCGCAGCTCCGGTTCGCCTCGTCTCGACCGGGCGGCCTGCGAGGCTTTGGGGCGGTGGCGTTTCAGGCCGGAAGTGGCCGGCGTCGTGCGGATTCCCGTCACGTTCCGCCTCGGCGGGCGAAAATAAAGGCCGAAAAAAGCGGCGGTCTGGGACGTTCGTCCCAAACCGCCGCTTTTGCGTCTGCCGTTATCTTTTGCGCGTTTCGCGTTCGCCAGGGCGATCCTTCTTTGCCCTCAGCTGACCGCAGGCCGCGTCGATATCGGTCCCTTTTTCCCGACGGACCTCGACTTCCATGCCCAGCTCCCGGAGAATCTTGGCGAACGGCTCAATTCGGCTGGCCGAAGGCCGGGAGAAGCTAGGGATCACCGGGTTGTAGGGGATAAGGTTCACGTACGTCTGCAGGTCTGAGAAAAGCGTCGGCAGCTCGTACGCCAATTCGGGCAGGTCCGTCACTCCCTTGATGAGGACGTATTCGACGGTCAGCCGGACGCCGGTCTTCCCCTGCCAGTACTTGAGCGCGTCCAGCACCTGCGGCAGAGGGTACCGCTCGTTGATCGGCATCAGTCGGCTTCTCAGCTCGTCGTTTGGCGCGTGCAGCGACAGGCACAGGTAAACGCCCAGCCCGCTGTCGGCAAGTTTCCTGATGCCGTCGGCGACGCCGGCTGTTGAAATGGTAACGTGCCGCACTCCCATGCCGCGCATTTTGGGCTCCAGCAGGCAGCGAATCGCCCGTTCGACGTTGACGAAGTTGAGCAGCGGCTCCCCCATGCCCATGAACACCACGTTGCCGATCGGTTTGCCCAAGTCGGCTTCCATGGCTAAGAAGTGCCCGACGATTTCTCCAGCCGTCATGTTGCGCTCAAAGCCGTCTCGTCCGGTGGCGCAGAAGGCGCACTTCAGGGGGCAGCCGACCTGGCTGGACAGACAGGCGGTCAGGTGGTTGCCGTGATCCATCAGCACCGACTCGACCCGCGCGCCGTCTGACAGCTCCCACAGGTATTTTTTCGTCCCGTCGGCGGAAATCTGACGTTCCACCAGAACCGGCGGGACGATCGAAACCCGTTCGGCCAGCGCCGCGCGCAGGTCCTTTGACAGGTTCGTCATGCCGTTCCAGTCGAAAACTTTTTTCTGGTAAATCCACTGGCAGATCTGGTCGGCCACAAATTTTTTGGCGCCGAACTGCTCCTGAATCAGAGTCAGCCACTCGTCGTAGCTGAGCTCAAGCCCCTGAATGCGGTCGCTCATCGTCTTATCCTCCCGACGCGCCGGCTTCCCCCGGCTAGCGCCCTCTTTCGTTATTGTACACCGCCGCGCTGTCTCATAATTGTTCGACGGCCGTTCTTCGACATAAAAAACCCGCTGCCGTCCGGCAGCGGGAAGGGAACGAATGGAGCGGAAGACGGGATTTGAACCCGCGACCCCGACCTTGGCAAGGTCGTGCTCTACCCCTGAGCTACTTCCGCGTGGCGGGGCTGACGAGACTCGAACTCGCGACCTTCGGCGTGACAGGCCGACGCTCTAACCAACTGAGCTACAACCCCAATTTACGAACAGAAACTATATCAGATTCTCAGCCGTCTGACAAGAGGGGCTTTGTAACCTGTACAGGCCAGATTTGGCAGAGTATGATAAAAATAATATTATACGCTGAATACGGCTGGCCGCTGCCTGCCGAGACGGGAGTGGTTTTTTTGAACGTGTTTCAACGCGTGGCGCAGGGATGGCCCAACGAGACGCTGAAGGAAGAACTTCGGACGTTCTTCATCGTCACGTTCGGCAGCCTTCTTTTTGCCCTGTCAGTGACGTTTTTTGTGGTTCCCGCGAAGCTGCCGAGTACAGGCGTCACCGGGATTGCCCTGTTTTTAAAATATCGGTGGGGCTGGTCGCTCGGACTCACGACGGCGCTGATGAACTTGGCGCTCTTTGCCTACGCGTGGAAGGCTCTTTCCAAGCGTTTTCTCTTTTGGTCTGTGTACGCGACGCTGCTCATCTCCGTTTCATTTGAGCTGACGGCGCTGATTCCGCCGCTGGCCATCGACGACCCGATGCTTCTCGTGCTCACCGCCGGGGTCACTCAGGGCATGGCGTTCGCCATGGTGTTTTCGACCGGCGCGTCCACCGGCGGGATGGATATCGTGACTGTGGCGGTCAAGCGGAAAACCGGCATAGAAGTGGGCAGCATTTCCATGATCATCAACATAGCCATTTTAGGGCTGTTCATCTTCGAAGTGCCGATACAGAAGGTCCTGTACGGTCTGGTGATGGTCTATGTGTCCTCTCAGGTGACCAACTCGGACCTTCGGGCGTTCGGCGTCCGCAAGGAGGCCATGATCGTCACGCAGCACGTGGAAATGGTGCGGAAATACATCGTTGAGACCATGCACCGAGGCGTGACGATTTTCGAGGGCAAGGGCGGCTTTGACGGCCGGCCTCGGGCCGTCATGATCAGCTTGCTGTCCAACCGTCAGGCGTTTGCCCTCAAGCAGTTCCTCAAACAGAACGACCCGACGGCGTTCATGAGGCTGTCAGAAGCTGCCGAAGTCCTAGGGACCGGATTCAGGTCTTGGAGAAGCGATATATAGCGGGCCGCAGTCCGGCACGAACTGGAGGCGACGGGGCGGCGGAAGTCTGACCTTCCGCCGCCCTTCCTGTCAAGTGAGGAGCGATGAATATGGTAGAACTGCCCGATCTGAATATTGAAGAGCTGGCCCGTCAGGCCCTTCAGGAGTCGCCGGACGGGAACGGCCGGCTGCGGGCCGCGTGGCGGGCCTGTCGGGCTGAGGTGATGGGCCGTCTCCAAGATCCGGCCCAGCGGGGCGCCATGGCGCGGGGGCTCCGGGCCGTCGATCCGGGCGAAGACCGAGTGATCGGCGGCATCTCTCCAATCGGCGGCGCGCTGTCGGCTGTTTTGGGCAGCATGGCGTTTCGGGGCGGGCTCTCCGTCGTGGGGCGGGTAATCGGCGCCGACTTGTCGATTCTCGCCGTGCCGGCAGCCGTTTTAGGAGGCGCGTTCGGCACGTGGGTTTGTCTGGCTCACGCCGAGGGAAGCCGCAAATCAATCAAAGCCGCGGCCGCGCTCAGCGCCGCGTCGGTTGTCCTGCCGTGGCGGGGCCGGCTGATGAGGGCGGCTTTTGCGGCCTTCAGCGGCGCTCGGCTCTGGGTCACTCGCCCGATGGTTCGGTTCGACGAGGAAGACGCGGTTCAGCGAATTTGTCTGGCAATCCGCGCTGAGCTGACAGCGATCATGAGCGCTGAACTGGCGGGCGTTTTCCAGACCATACCGGGGAAGTTGACGTCGTCGATTCGGGACCTGAGCCGGAGTTCCTCTCAGGACCGGGACGCGGCGGTCGGCGCGCTGCTTGACGCCGCGCGGAGCGAGGGCGTTCAAGGGCTCGACGGTCCGAAAACGTTCTGCTGGGAAGCGGGGAGCGAAGATCTGTACGAGACGTTCGGACTGGTTGAGCCGGGCGATTGGGTCAAAGAGGAGCGTCCGCCCGAAACGGAGCCGTCCGGCGCCGTTCGCCGCGGGCTGGTGAGGAAGGTGAAACGATGACGCGGGGCGTGCTGGCAGTCGATTTAGGCACGAGCAACACGTACATCAGCAAGTGTCCGGACAGCGAGCTGAGCCCGTCCGCGGTGGAGCTGTGGGGCGAGCGGGGTAGCTTGGACACGGCGATTTTGTACCGGCCCGGCGAAGATCCGGTCATCGGTGAGGCCGCCACGTTCGGCTGGGCCGAGGCGTCGCCTCTCCAACGAAAGCGCTGGGAACTTCACAGCCGGTTCAAGCCCGAGCTCGACCGAAGCGCCGACGTGAAAAAATGGGCGGTCGATTTCCTGAAAGGCTTGTTGAGCGGCGGTCGGAAGCGGCACTTGGACATTGACCCGGAGGGGCGGCAGGTCTTTTTCGGCTTTCCCTGTCAGGCGTCGGAGAGCTGGCGCGGCGAGCTGAGAGACGTCGCCAGAAGCGCTGGATTTGGCGAGATCACGCTGCTTGAAGAGCCGCTGGCCGCGCTGGCCGAGGCTTTGGCCGCCGGCGCCTTGAGCCCGTCAGAGGTGCGGAGAAACGTGCTGGTCGTCGACTTCGGCGGCGGCACGTGCGACATGGCGTCGGTCTGCGGCCTGCAGGTGAAGAAGGCGTGGGGGGACTGGCTTTTAGGCGGCCGGCTGTTCGACGACCTGTTCTTCAGCTTGCTGGCCGAGCGGACGGAAGGCGCGTTCGAGCGGTGGGAAGCCGGCGGCGCGTTCGAGTTCGTCCGGCTGTACTGGAGCAAAATCCTGAAAGAGCGGTTCTCTGCCGCGATGGCCGACGACAGGACCAGACGGTGGAGCGGCTCGGCCGGCGAGTACGGGGCGATCCCGTCGCTCGACTGGGACGAGTTTATCGGCCGGTGCCGTCGGTTTACCGCTTCCGGGCCACTTGTTGGGGATGTGCCCGGTTGTCCTGGGAGCGCCGGCGAGTGCGACTTGATCGGCCGGTTTGAAGCGCTGCTCGACGGCGCCGACGAGCCGGAACTGGTGCTCCTTTCGGGCGGTTCCAGCCAGTGGCCGTTCGTGGACGACGCTGTGCGAGTTCGCTTCCCGAGCGCTCGAGTGCTGCGCAGCGATCGGCCCGGCGGGGCCGTCGCCCGCGGGCTGTCCCTGCTTCCGGCCCTCACAGCCCGGCACGAGTCGAGCCGCCGTCAGCTTACCGCCGGATCGGCGGCCTTCGTCAGCCGCACCCTTCGCGGCCCGCTGGCGCAGGTTCGGCAGGAGGCGTCTCATCAGCTGGGAGCCAGCCTGTCCGGTCTGATGATCCGCGAAGCGGTCCGTCCGGCGGTCGAAGAGTACCGAACGGAAGGCGGACCGCTGGCGGAGCTTGAGAAAAAACTGAACGATCGGGTGGAGGGCCTCCGCGGGCAGGCCGACGAAATGGCCCACGCGGCGCTGGGCCGATGGACCGGCGAGGCGGCCAACGTGCTGTCGCTGCTCCTCAAAGAGTGGTTCGCCGAAAACGGCGTCGTCTCGTCGCCCCGACTTGACAAGCCGATCGACTTGGGCGGGGCAGGCGCCGGGGCGGGGCTCCAGTCTCTGGCCGGCAAGTTAGTTCAGCAGGCTCTGTCGCCGCTGTCAAAGTTCGGCACTCTGGCCGTCTCGGCCTTGGGCGCCCTCTTGGGCGGGACTGCCGCCGCGCTCTCGACGGCTGTCGGACCGGCCGGCTGGGCGGTCGGCGGCCTGTTGGCCCTCGGCGGGTGTCTCGCCGGACGTCCGGCCATGGAGCGGTGGATGTCGTCGCTTGACCTGCCGAAGGCCGCGGCCGGGTACCTGCTTTCTGAGGCCCGGGTGAACCGAATGATCGGCCGGCTCCGGGAGCAGGCGGCAGGAGAAATTGACCAAAAACTTTCGGACGCGTGGGCCGCCGGGCTCGACGAGTTTGAAACGCTCGTCAAGCAGGCCGTGGCGTCTGAAATCGCCGGCCTTGACGCGTTCTGCCAGCTCGGTAGGAGGGAGGAAACGACCAAGTGACGCAGGGACTTGTCCAGATTTACACCGGCGACGGCAAAGGCAAGACGACCGCCGCCCTCGGACTGGCCGTTCGGGCGCTTGGCCGAGGCTGGCCGGTGCGGATCATTCAGTTCCTCAAAGGGGTGCGGGCCGGCGAGCACGCCGCGTTCGAGCGGCTTGGCGTTCCCATATCCTTTGTCCCGTCCGACGTCCCGCCGTGGGAAGCTCGCCGGGAGGATCTGGTCGCCTCCTGTGCCAACCAGCTGGCTCAGGCTCGAAAAGCTTTGGCCGAGATGGACCGCGGGCTCGTGGTGCTCGACGAGATCATCGGCGCGTTGAACAAAGAGTACGTGACCCGCTCGGACGTCGAAGCTCTGCTGGCGGCCCGACCGTCAGGCGTCGAACTGGTGATGACCGGACGGGACGCGCCCGACTGGCTCATTGACCGGGCCGGATTGGTCACCCGAATGACGTTGGTTCGCCACCCGTTTTCTCAGGGAGTGCCGGCCCGGGAGGGCATAGAGTTCTAGCTTGACGCTCCTCTGGGGGGATGGGACAATAAAAAGAGAATTTGCAGGATAAAACGCTTCGGGAGCAGTTGGGAAGCCGGTGTAAGTCCGGCGCTGCCCCGCATCTGTGAGCGGGACGACTCCGCAGAGGCCACTGCCGAACGCTCGGCGGGAAGGCGCGGACGAGGACGACCGCCAGCCAGAAGATCGGCCCGGAGCACAGGAGCGCCACCGGCGAGGGATACGGGTGACGGCTTTCGACGCGGCAGCGCCGCGGCGAGCGGGTAGCCTGCCCGCCTGCCGCGGCGTTTTGACGTCAAACGACAGCGGAGGGAACGAACCATGGGAGACAAAGCGCTGCTGGTTGTTTTTTTCGGGACGTCTGTGCACGAGGCGCAGAGCGCCCTTCGCCGCTTCTCCGACGCGGCCAAGAAGTCGGCCGGCGAGGGTTGGAAGGCCGCGGAAGCCTGCACGTCCAACATCATTCGCCGGAAGCTGAAAAAAGAAGGCCTGTCGATTCCCACGCCGCTGGAAGCTCTGGCTCTCCTTCAGGACGAGGGATACAAGCAGGTGTTCGTTCAGCCCGGCCATGTCATTCCCGGCGCCGAGTACGACGACCTGCGAAGCGTCGTCGAGTCGCTGGGGGCGGTACGGGGCAAGTACGGCTTCAAGAAGCTGGGGCTGGGCCGCGCCCTTCTGATGAACGAAAAAGACTGTTCTGACGTCGCCGAGATTATTGGGCGCGTCTGGGAGAAGCGGCTTGCCGCTGACGAGGCATTGATCCTCATGGGACACGGCTCGTCCCACTTGGCCAACGCCCTCTACAGTCAGGTTCAGACCTGCCTGTCCCGCCTGTCGGGCCGGCTGTTCATCGGGGCGGTCGAGGGCTCGCCGACGCTGGACGACGTGCTCGCTCGGCTGAGCGAAAAAGGCTTGAAGAAAGCCGCTCTCGTCCCCTTCATGGTCTCGGCGGGCGACCACGCGCGAAACGACATGGCCGGCCCGGGCGCCAAGTCGTGGAAAAGTGTCCTGCAGGCTCAGGGAATTGAAACGCGGGCGTTCCTTGAAGGGTTCGGGGACACGGAAGAGTTCCTGAACTACTTCGGCGGCCGTGTGGCTCAGGACATCGAACGGTTTTAGGCGAACCAGCGGAGTCTCAGGAGGGAAAAGATGAATTTTTACGTGGTGGGCGTCGGCCCCGGCGACCCAGATCTGATCACGCTGGCGGCGCTTCGAACTCTTCGGGAAGCCGGGCTGATAGTCGTTCCCCTGTCCGCTCCCGGCAAGGAGAGCGAGGCCGAGCGGATCGTCCGGCGTCACCTGCCGGACGCGCCGATCCTTCAAATCGTCTTCCCGATGGTCCGGGACGAGGCCCGGCGTGACGCGGAGCTTCGAGCCCAACTGGAAACATGCCGAGGCCGCTGGAAGAGCGTCCCGTCGGTCGTTATGCCGGTCATCGGCGACTCGGCGCTGTACGCGACCGCGTTTTGGCTGGCCAAGGCGTGGTCGCAGCTGACGGACGTTCAGCTTCAGCTCGTTCCCGGCGTGTCGGCCCACTCGCTGGCTTGCTGTCTGACCGGCCAGTTTCTGGCCATGGGCGACGACGTTTTCTCGGTCATCCCCGGCACGGCGGCGGAAGAGCGGATAACCGAAGCCCTGCGGGCTTGTGACTGCGCCGCGCTGTACAAGCCCAGCGCGCTCAAAGGCCGGCTGAGGGAGATCGTGGCTTCCGCCGGGCCGTGGCGGCAGGTTATTCGGGTTGACCGAGCCGGCCTTGACGGCCAGAAAATCGTCTCCGGGCCGGAAGCCCTTGACGAGGCGTCGGAGTACCTGTCTACCCTGCTTTTGTGGCGGTAACCGCCCGAACCGGCGAGAAAGGGGGAGCGGCCGTGATTCAATTTTTGCCGCCTGACGCGATCGAGCGCCGAAGTTTTGAAATCATTCTGGAGGAAATGGGCGACCGGGCCAAGCTGATTCCAGCCGACCAGCTGCCGCTTTTTCAGCGGGTCATTCACACGTCCGCCGACTTCGACTACTTGGATAACCTGTTCGTCTCGCCCGACGCCGTCAGCTCGGGCCGAAGGGCCCTGTCGAGCGGCGCGACGGTGGTGACTGACACCAACATGGCAAAAAGCGGCATATCCTCTCACGCGATGAACCTGCTGGGCTGCAAAGTTGTCTGCCGAATGGCCGACCCGGACGTGGCGCGGGAGGCGAAAGAACGGGGAGTCACCCGGGCCGTCGTGTCCATGGAACGGGCCGCGCGCGAGACGCCGGAAGCCATTTTTGCTATCGGCAACGCCCCGACGGCGCTCGTCGAGCTGTGTCGGCTCGTTCAGGCCGGGCAGGTCCGCCCGGCGCTCCTTATCGGCGTGCCGGTCGGGTTCGTGAACGTGGTCGAGTCCAAGGAAATGGCCAAGGCTCTGGACGTGCCGCGCATCATTGCCATGGGCCGCAAGGGCGGCTCCAACGTGGCGGCGGCTATCGTCAACGCTCTGGCCTACGGACTGACTCGATGAGAGCCGAGCGGGTTCTGCGCGAGGGCGTGACGACCGGAAGCTGCGCGGCGGCGGCCGCGGCGGCGGCCGCTTTTTTTATCCGGGACGGGCGGATCGTCGACTCGGTCACGGTGGACGCCCCGGCGCGGAAGTTGTCCGTCGACGTGGCGTGGGTTCGAGCCTGCCCGGGCGGCGCTGAAGCGGGCGTCGTCAAAGACGGCGGCGACGACCCGGACGTGACGAGCGGCCTGACCGTCCAGAGCCGGGTGCGTCCCCGAACGGACGGTCAGGTGACGTTCTGCGCCGGCGCTGGCGTGGGGACCGTCACAGGCCCGGGCCTGAAAGTTCAGCCGGGCCAGCCGGCCATCAACCCGGTTCCTCGGCAGATGATCGCCCAAGCGGTCCTTGAAGTGCTGCCCC
This sequence comes from Jonquetella sp. BV3C21, assembly GCF_000468895.1. Taxonomy (NCBI): domain Bacteria; kingdom Thermotogati; phylum Synergistota; class Synergistia; order Synergistales; family Dethiosulfovibrionaceae; genus Jonquetella; species Jonquetella sp. BV3C21. The sequence continues at coordinate 60,449 of NZ_AWWC01000003.1, forward strand.
GCGGCGCCGACGTTACAGTCTCGATTCCCGGCGGCGAAACGGTGGCGGGGTGCACCTACAACCCGCGGCTTGGAATCGTCGGCGGGCTTTCCGTGCTGGGGACGTCGGGCATCGTCCGCCCGATGAGCGAAGAGGCGCTGAAAGCCACCTTCAAGGCGGACTTGGACGTCAAAGCCGCCAAAGGCCGGCGGCGTTTTGTCTTCGTCTTCGGCAACATGGGCGAGGAGATGACTCAGAAGCTGCTGAAGCTCGGCCCGTCCAGCACGGTCCAGATGGGCAACGAGGTCGGGTTCATGTTGCGGGAAGCCCGCCGGCTGGAAGTGACCGGCCTCATACTGGCCGGTCACTCGGGCAAGATGATTAAGCTGTCCGCCGGGATATTCCAGACTCACAGCCGGGTTGCCGACGGGCGAATGGAAACGCTCTGCGCCCTCGCGGCGCTCGAAGGCGCGCCCTTGCCGGTATTGAACGACATCTACGCGGCCACGACGACCGAAGCGGTCCGGGAGATCCTCTGCCGGGCCGGCTTGGAGTCGGTCTGGGGCCGGGCGGCGCTGGCGGCCCAGAAAAAAGCGGCGGCGTACCTGTGGGGCGACGTGCGGATAGAGACGGCATTCCTCGACAACGACGGCCAGCTGCTCGGCGCGTCGGCGGGACTGGAAGAGCTGGCGTCAGAGATCAGGGAGGACGAGGCGGTATGGGAAAACTCTTTGTCATAGGGGCCGGGCCGGGAAACCCCGGCGGCGTTCCCCTCAGGTGCCTTGAGCTGGCCCGTTCTCTGCCGAAAGTCTACGCGTTTGACAGGCCGCGCCGTCTCCTGTCGGGCCTGCTGGGCCGGCCGGTCGAGCCGTTCGGCCCGAAACTTGACCCGTCCCTCGACGAGCTGGAATGGGCGCTGGCCGAAGGGGACGTCGGTTTGTTAGTCACAGGGGACCCGTGCCTGTTCAGCCTGCTTGACCGGCTCCGAAAACGGTTCGGCCCGGACGCGATGGAAGTTCTGCCCGCTTCCGGCGCCCTTCAAAGCCTGTTCGCCAAGCTGAAAGAGCCTTGGGAAGGGGCGGTTGTTCTGAGCGGCCACGGCCGGGATCTGACCGGCGAACGGCTGGCCGGGACTGTGAAGGCCAACCGGCTGACGGTCCTGTTCTGCGACAAAGACCACACGCCCGCGTGGGCGTGCCGTGTTCTGGAAGAGTTCGGCCTCGGCGGCGTCTCTGCCGCCGCCGGGGAGCGGCTGGACCACGACGACGAACGGATAGCTTCGGGGGCCGCGCGGGACTTGGCTGACCTGCCGTTTGGCGGCATGTCGGTCGCCCGGTTCCTCAACGGCTCGCCGTCCGGCCGCTTTTGGCCGGGGCTGAAAGACGAGAGCTTCACCCGCGGCCACGTGCCGATGACAAAGCGGTTTGTCCGGGCGCAGATTTTGTCGCTCCTCGCGCCCCAGCCGGGCGACGTGCTGTGGGATGTCGGGGCCGGAACAGGCTCGGTCTCGGTTGAGCTGGCTTTGGCAGCGCCGGAAGGGATCGTCTGGGCGGTCGAGCGCGAGCCGGAGGGGATTGAACTCATCAGGGCGAACGCCGCGGCTCTCCGCGCCTACAACGTCAAAGTCGTCGCTGGGACAGCGCCCGAGGCCTTAGAGGCCCTTCCGTCGCCCGATCGGGTCTTCGTCGGCGGCTCGTCGGGAAATCTGGACGAGATTTTACAGGCCGTCGCCGCTCGGGGCGCCGGAATTTCTGTGGTCGTCTCGTCGGCCACCATCGAGACGTCGGCGCAGGCGGCCCGATGTCTCGTGCCGCCGCTTTTCGTCGGCGCGGAAGCCGTCACGCTGACGGTGACGGAACACCAGAAGATCGGCCGAGTTCACCTGAATCGGGCGCAGAATCCTGTGACCCTGTGGTACGCGGTCACGGCGGAGGAGACGGGGAAATGATTCATTTTGTCGGAGCCGGCCCAGGCGCCGTTGACCTCATCACGGTCCGGGGCGCCGAGCTGCTGAAGCGGGCGTCAACGGTCGTCTACGCCGGGTCGTTAGTCAACCCGGCGCTGCTGTCGTTCTGCCCGCCGTCCTGCGTCGTTCTCGACAGCGCGTCCATGAGCTTGGACGAAATTATTCTCGCGCTGCAGGAAGGCGAAGCCCGGGGCGGCGTCACGGTCAGGCTTCACACCGGCGACCCGTGCCTGTGGGGAGCCATTCGGGAGCAGATGGACCGGCTGGACGAGCTGGGAATTTCCTACGACGTCGTTCCCGGCGTCAGTTCGTTCTGTGCCGCGTCCGCCGCGCTTCGGGCCGAGCTGACCCGGCCGGGCGTCAGCCAGTCGGTGATACTGGCCCGGCAGGCGGGCAGAACGCCCGTGCCGGACGGCCAGAGGCTCAGCGACTTAGCGAGGTGCGGTTCTACGATGGTGCTGTTCCTCTCGGCCGGTCTGGTTAAAGAGGCCGTTCAGGAGCTTCTTGACGCCGGGCTACCCGGCTCGACTCCCGCTTGCGCGGTCTACAAGGCCAGCTGGCCCGACGAGCGGACGGCCGAAACGACGCTGGACGATCTGGCTGGTGAGATGGCCCGCCTCGGCATGACAAAAACGACGATGATTCTGGTAGGCGGCGCCCTGTCGCGGGCGCCTGTCCAGACGTCTCTGCTGTACGACCGGTCGTTCGGCCACGGCTATAGGAAGTCAGAAGAGTGAACGCGGGGATCGTGGCGTTCAGCGCCGCCGGCGTCGCCTTGGGCCGTCGGATCGCCGGACTCTTTGAGTCCTGGGGGTGGAGCGTTTCCCTCTCGGCCCCGGCCCGGCTGGCCGGGGAAGGCGTGACCGCCGTCGAAAGCTCTTCCGGCTGGGCGAAGGAGCACTTCAACTCCTGCCGCTGCTTGGTGGTCGTCGGCTCCTGCGGCTTGGCCGTTCGGCTGGTCGCGCCGCACCTGCGAAGCAAAACGACGGACCCGGCCGTGCTGGTCGCTGACGACGGCGGCCGGTTTGTCGTGTCGCTTCTTTCCGGGCATCTGGGCGGCGCAAACCGGCTGGCGGCTCGAGTGGCCGACGCGCTGGGCGGGGCAGCGGTCGTGACGACGGCCACCGACGGCCGGGGCCTGACGGCTATCGACACATGGGCGGCGGATCGGGGATTGAGGATAGAAAACCCGCCGCTGATCGCGCCGGTCTCGGCGCTGCTTTTGGACGGCGGCGCCCCCGGCTGGTGGAGCGACGAGGACATCGAAGTCCCCGACGGTTTCGAGGCCCGGGCCGAAGGCCCGGTCGGCGCCGCGTGCAGCGCGCGGATCCTCTCGGATCCTTTTGAGCGGACCCTGTGGCTCAGGCCGCCGGTTCTGTCCCTCGGCGTGGGGTGCCGCCGGGGCGTCTCGTTTCAGGCCCTGAAAGCCGAGCTGGAGCGTTTCGCGTCGGCGGTCCGCTGGTCCGTTCGGTCGATCGTCCGGGTGGCTTCGGTCGACCTCAAAAAGAACGAGCCCGGCTTATTGGCTCTGGCCGAAAGCCTTTCAGCCGCGCCGCAGTTTTTCTCGGCCGACGGGCTGATGGCCCTGCTGGGGAATTTCAGCCGATCGGAATGGGTTATATCAAACGTCGGAGTTGATTGCGTCTGTGAGCGCGCCGCCATGGCGGTCAGCGGCGGCGGGCGTCTTGTCGAGGGCAAGTGGAAAGGCTCAGGGGTCACGTTTGCCTTGGCCCGCCTTGGAGGGGAGGACAGTCGGTGAGCGGATTGGTACGAGTTCTTGGGCTGGGGCCCGGAACGCTTGACGAGTGCACGCCCCGGGCTCTGGCGGCCATGGAGGAAGCGGACGTCCTAGTGGGGTACTCGACCTACATTGATTTAGTCAGGGAGCGGTTCCCCCACAAGCCCACCGAGTCGACCGGCATGACGCTGGAAGTGGAGCGGTGCCGACGGGCCGTCGAGCTGGCGCGAAGCGGAAAGAACGTGGCGGTCGTGTGCAGCGGGGACCCGGGCGTTTACGGCATGGCCGGGCTCGTTCTCCAGCTGTGCGGCACTTCTGGCCCGGAGGTGGAGATCATACCGGGCGTCACCGCCGCCTGTTCGGCCGCCGCTCGCTTGGGCGCGCCGTTGGGGCACGACTTCGCGGTGGTGAGCCTGAGCGATCGGCTCACGCCGTGGAGCCTGATCGAGCGGCGGCTCGACGCGGCCGCGGCCGCGGACTTTATCCTGTGTCTGTACAACCCGGCCAGCCGCGGCCGGCCTGACGTGCTGCGCTTGGCCTGCGACAGGCTGTTAATCTGCCGAAGCGGCGAAACGCCTGCCGGGTGGGTCAGGAACATCGGCCGCCCGGGCGAGTCGGTTCACGTCGGGACGCTGGAACAGCTTCGCTGTCAGACCCTCGACATGTTCACCACCGTGATTATCGGCAACTCGCAGACCAAGCGGCTGAACGGCCGGCTCGTCACGCCGAGAGGATACCGGGAGGCGGAAGCATGAGACGAATTTGGCTGATCGGCGGCACGTCGGACGCCAAAAATCTGGCCGACATCTTGGTCGCCGAGGGCTTTTCACTGCTGGCCACGGTCGCCACGCCGGAAGGGCTTTCGTTCTGGGGCGAGCGACCGGGCCTTGAGGTGAGGGCCGGGCGGCTTGATGAGGCCGCCATGGAAGGCCTGCTGGCTCAGGAAAAGTTTTTGGCGGTCGTCGACGGTTCCCACCCCTACGCCCAACAGGTGACCGCCTGCGCTCGAGAGGCGTCGCGCCGCGCGGGCGTGCCGTTCTTTCGCCTCGGTCGGGCGGCGACCCCTTTGCCGGCTGGCGCGAAGGTGTTCCCGACTGCCGCTCTGGCGGCGGAGTTTTTGGCAAACACGTCGGGGAAAATATTCCTGACCGTGGGCAGCAAGGAGCTCGAGCCGTTCGCCGCGCTGCGCGGCGCCGGCGAGCGGCTGACCGTCAGAATCCTGCCGGCGCTCGCGTCGCTTGAAAAGTGCTTCGCCCTCGGGCTGGGGCCGGCGAACGTCATCGCCATGACCGGGCCGTTCTCTCAGGCGACCAACGAGCTTCAGCTCAAAGAAAGCGGCGCCGCGTGGCTGGTGACAAAAGACGGCGGCGCGGCGGGCGGCGCGCCTGAGAAGGTCGCAGCCGCCGAGGCGCTGGGTGTGGGGCTCGTCGTGATCTCTCGCCCCCTTGAGGGGGACGAGGCGGTTGACGCCGGACGAATTGTCCAGTCGCTGAAAAATATCACCGGCGGCGAGCTTACCGCCCCGGCGCGGGAGGACGTGCCGGAGCAGAAGGCGCTCGTGCCGCTGTTTTTTGACCTGAACGATGGCTTTGTCCTCTTGGCCGGCGGCGGCCCGGTGGCGGCTCGGCGGGCCAGAGCGCTGCTCTCCTGTGGCGTTCGGGTTCTCATGGTCGCGCCGGAGCTGTGCGCCGCGTCAAAGCAGCTTTCCGGCCGCGACGGCTTTACCTGGTGCGCGCGCCAGTGGCAGGAAAGCGACTGTCACGGCGCGACGGTTGTGCTGGCGGCGACCGACGACCCGTCGATCAACGGGCGAATCGTCCAGACGGCCCGGCGGCTCGGCATACCGGTCAACCGGGCGGACAGCCGGCAGGGGAACGACTTCGTCTTTCCCGCGGTCGTCAGGCTCGGCAGCGACGTAGCGGCCCTTTCGACCAGTAGCCTGTCGCCGGCCCGCACGGCCAAGCTGGCGGCTCGCCTTCGAGCCGCATGGCCTCAGATGTGCCGGGACGTGCCGCTCGGCCGGCCTCTTCGGCTGGCCAGCCGGGAAAGCGAGCTGGCCATGGCTCAGAGCCGGCTCGTGGCCGAACGCCTGCACGAGGCGACCGGGTTTGACGTGGAGATTATCCCGTTCCGAACCAGAGGCGACGCGGTGGCCGACCGGCGGCTTGAGTCGGCTGGCGGCAAGGGCCTTTTTGTCAAGGAGCTGGAGCGGGCTATTTTGTCAGGGCAGGCGGACTTGGCCGTCCACAGCCTGAAGGACATGCCGTCGTCCTGCCCGGACGGGCTGGCGTTTGCCGCCCTAATGGACCGGCAGACCGCGTTCGACTGTCTGGTGCTTCGGCCCGGCCTGACTGGCCGTCCCGTCAGAATCGGCACGTCCAGCGCCCGGCGGATCGCCCAAGGGCGGGCGCTCTTTTCGGACGCCCAGTTCGTCCCATTGAGGGGCAACCTGCGGACCCGGCTGTCCAAACTGGACGGCGGTGAGTTTGACGCGCTGATACTGGCCGAAGCCGGTCTCAGGCGGCTGGGCCTCCAAGAGCGGGTGAGCCGGGTCTTTTCGCCCGATCAAATGATCCCGTCGGCCGGACAGGGGACGCTGGCCGTTCAGTGTCCCTTCGACGGTCCTGTGTTTGACCTAGTCTCCCAGCTCGACGAGCCGGCCGTGAGAACTTGCTGCTTGGCCGAGCGGGCCTTCATCGACCGACTGAACGGTGGCTGCACCGCGCCGCATGGCGCGTACGCGCGAGTGGACGGAGAAACGATCGAGATGATCGGCCTGTACGTGCGGCCTGACGGGAAGACGCTTTCAGGGAAAATTTCCGGCCCGGCCGCCGACGGCCCCTCTTTGGCGGCCGAGCTGGCCGACCGGCTCAAACGCCGGGGAGACGGACTGTGACCGGCGCCGTGTGGCTTGTGGGCGCCGGCCCCGGGGATCCGGGGCTGCTGACCCGCCGCGGCGCCGACCTGCTGTCCCGGGCCGACGCGGTCGTCTTCGACCGGCTCGTCTCGCCTGAGATCCTCGAGCTCGCCCGTCCGGACGCGGAGTTGATCGACGTGGGAAAGAGCAGCGGCAGCCACCCGGTGCCGCAGGAAGAGATCAACGGCATTCTGGTTCGTCTGGCTCAAGAGGGAAAGGCCGTCGTCCGGCTCAAAGGCGGCGATCCCTACCTGTTCGGCCGGGGCGGCGAAGAGTTCAGTCACCTGACGTCCTGCGGCGTGCCTGTGGGCGTCGTGCCGGGAATAACGTCCGCGTTCGGCGCGGCCGCCTGCGGGGGAATCCCGGTGACGCACCGGGACTTCGCCTCGTCTGTGACGGTGATTACCTGCCACGCCAAGCGGGGAAGCAGCTGGAAGCCAGACTGGAAGGCCTTGGCGGCGGTCGGCGGCACGCTCGTGTTCCTCATGGGGACGAGCGCGTTGGAAGAAATCGCCGAGGGTCTGATCGGCGCGGGGTTGGACGAATCGACCCCGGCGGCGGTCGTGGAGCGCGGCGGCATGAAAGGGGAGCGGACGGTTCGAGGGACGCTTGGCTCAATTGCCGGTCTGGCCCGGTCCGCCGGCGTCGCCTCGCCGGCTCTTGCCGTCGTCGGCGGCGTCGCGTCGCTGAACTTAGATTTTTCAGACATGCTGCCCTTGAAGGACCTGACCGTCGTCGTGACCCGCGGCGCCTCCGACGCGCCGCGCTTTGCCGGAACTTTAGCCCGCTGGGGCGCTCGGGTTCTCGTCCGGCCGTCCATCGACCCGCGGGCTGATTTCTCGTCTCCTGCCTTATCGGACTTCAGGCCGGGACAGCACGAGTGGCTCGTCTTTACGAGCGCTCACGGCGTGGAGTTCTTCTTCCAGTGGCTGGCCCAAAAGGGCTGGGACGTGAGGGCCTTTGCCGGCGCGAAAATCGCCGCCGTCGGCCCGGCGACGGCCCGGGAACTGGAAGCCCGTGGCCTCATCGTGGACTTAGTGCCCGACGTTTTCGACAGCGCCCATCTGGCGGAGGCCTTAGCCGCGCGGAAAACTTCCAGCGCCGCGGCGTTTCGCGCGTGGGAGGCGACGGACGTCTTGAGCCGAGAAATGGCCCGGTCGGGATGTCGGCTTGACGAGTACCCGCTGTACCGAAACGAGATGGACGGCGGAGAGGTCGGCAGCCTGAGCGCCGACTGGGTGACCTTTGCCAGCCCGTCGGCCGTCCGCGGGTTCGTCAGGCGATGGAAGGCCCCGGGAGCCCGGGCGCTCTGCATCGGACCGACGACCGCTGAGGAAGCTCAAAAGCTCGGGTTTCAGACCGTCACGGCTCGTCAGGCCAGCTTTGAGAGCATGACGGCGGCGCTGTTGGAACTGGCGCGAAGCGAAAAAGCCGCGCAAAAGGAGAGAGCGAATTGAACAACAGACCAAGACGGCTGCGCCGGACGGCTCAGCTGAGAAACCTCGTCGCCGAGACGAGAGTTTCAAAAGACAGCCTCATCTACCCGCTGTTTGTGACCGCCAAGCGGGACGCCAAGGACGAAATCAGCGCCATGCCCGGCCAGTACCACTGGGGCGTGGACAGGCTGCCCGAACTGCTCGACCGACTGGCGGCTCTGGGCGTGAAGTCCCTGCTGTTCTTCGGCCTGCCCGACCACAAAGACGAGATCGGCTCGTCCTCATGGGACGAGAACGGGCCGGTTCAGCAGGCCCTTCGGTGCGCCCGGTTCCGTCACCCGGAAATGACCCTGATCGCCGACGTGTGCCTTTGCGAGTACACGTCTCACGGCCACTGCGGCTGTCTGAAACAGGACGACCGGGGAAGTTGGACGGTGGACAACGACGCCACGCTGCCGCTGCTCGCTCGAGCGGCCCTTTCCCTGCTGGACGCCGGAGCTGACGCGGCGGCCCCGTCCGACATGATGGACGGCCGAGTCGCGGCGCTCCGTCAGGAAATGGACCGTCAGGGATTTCTCGACCGGGCTATCTTCTCCTACGCGGCCAAGTTCGCCTCGTCGTTCTACGGCCCGTTCCGTCAGGCCGCCGGCTCCGCGCCCGCCGTCGGGGACCGCAAAAGCTACCAGATGGACCCGCGCAACGGCCGGGAAGCCATCAAGGAAGCTCTGCTCGACGAGGACGAAGGCGCCGACGTTCTCATTGTCAAGCCCGGTTTGGCTTATTTGGACGTCGTCGCCCGGTTGAGGGCGCGCACCGACCTGCCGATCGCCAGCTACTGGGTAAGCGGCGAGTACAGCATGATCAAAGCGGCCGCGGCTCGCGGCTGGATTGACGAGCGGGCTGTGACCTGCGAAGCGGCGACGAGCATTATCCGCGCCGGCGCGGGAATGATCATCACCTACAGCGCGCCCGAGCTGGCCGGCTGGATTGACGAGGGATTCCTCCGTTGACCGGCCGCCTGCTGATCGCCGCGCCCTTCTCCGGGACCGGCAAGACAACCGCCGTCATGGCCCTGCTTGCGGCGCTGGCCCGCCGCGGCGTTACGGCTCAGCCGTTCAAGTCCGGCCCGGACTTCATCGACCCGCGGCTTCACGAGCTGGCGATGTCCCGGCGGAGCCATAACCTAGACATTTGGCTGCTGGGCGCGGACGCCGTTCGGGCGCTCGTCGCCCGGAGTTGTCAGGACGCCGACCTTGGAATCATCGAAGGCGCCATGGGCCTGTACGACGGCCTCGGCTCGACCGACCGGCTCAGCGCCGCCCAACTGGCCCGCGAAACCGAAACGCCGGTCGTCCTGCTCGTGCCGTCTCGGGGAATCAGCCGATCGGCCGCCGCGCTGGTGAAAGGGTTCGTCTCGTTCTGGAATCCGCCGGTCGTTCGCGGCATCATCTTCACCCGAACCGGCGGCCCGTCTCACGCCGAGCTGCTGAAAAAAGCGTGCTCCGACTGCGGCGTGCCTGCCCTAGGATATCTGCCGGAACTGCCCGACTGCCGGCTCAAAGACGGGCAGCTCGGGCTCGTCTGTCCCGACGCTTCCGCTTCACGCGCCCTGATCGGGCGGCTTGCCGAAGCGGCGCAGGAGTGTATCGACTGGCCGGCGCTGCTTTCGGTTGCCCAGACGGCCCGACCGCTCGCGGAAGCCGGCCCGGCCTTTCGGCCGAGCCCCGTTCCCCTTCGGATCGGGCTGGCCCGCGACGAAGCGTTTGACGCCGATTACCCCGCCGCGTTGACCGAACTGGAACGGGCCGGCGTGAGTTGGGTCCCGTTCTCCCCGATGAACGACGCCCGCCTGCCCGACGATTTAAACGGCCTGTGGATTCGCGGCGGCGGAACGTTTGACCCTATCAGCAAAGTCAGCGCCAACCGCTCATTGGCCGCCGACCTGTCGAGCCGAGTGCGGGCCGGCCTACCGCTGTGGGCCGAAGGGCTGGGCGCGGCCTGTTTGGCCGAAAACGCTAGGACTGACGGCCGGCTGCTCCCGCTGTGGGGGGTCCTGCCCGGGACGGTCTATCGGACCGACCGTCGCGCCGGGTTTGGGTACGTCACGTTGGAGATGGACGGGCGGACGGTCCCGGCCCACGAGTATCGATACTGGGAGTGGGAGGAGCCGCAGGCCAACGTCTGGGCCGTCAAAGCGTCGAACGGCTCCCGCTGGCCCGGCGGGTTCGTCCGGGAAGGGCTCGTCGCCCTTTTCGGGCACACGCACCCGCTCGGCGCGTCCCTCATGGTCGAAGACTTCCTTCGGACCTGCGCCGCGTTCCGCTGACGAAAAGGAAAGGCCGCCTTCCAAACGGAAGGCGGCCTTTCTTTTGTGAAGGGTGGGAAAAGGGCTGACCGGTTGCGGCCTCCTGCGCGATAAACTAAGATACAGCCATCAAGTGAGATTATTTATCTGCGAGGTGAGCGAGATGAAACGTTTCTTGTTGGCGCTAGGGGCGGTTGTCCTTGGGGCGGGCGTCCTTCAGGCGGCGTCCTTTGGAGTTCTGAAGGAGGACGTCCTTCTGCAGGGGGTCGGAGAGACTTCGGAGAACGGCGAGTGCACCGTCAAGGCCGGAGAAACGGTGACCGTTTTAGGCCATGTCAAGACGATTGTGTTTGTGACCGATCACCTGAAAAGCTTCGGCTGGGTTGACGCGGAGCAGCTGGACGAGGGAAAACCTCAAGGTCAGAAGGCTCAGCTGAAGGACTTCGGCGTGCCGCGGTTTAACTTCTTCGTCACCGCGCCGGCTGACTGGCAGAAGCAGCCCGACTCGGCAAACGGTGACGGCGTGATCTTCGCCGCGCCGGGCGGCGTGGACGCTCGGGCGTGGGGCTCGTTCAACGTCTTCAACACGACGGCAGAAAGCGAGTCAGAGGAAGTCGCCGACCGGGAGAACTGCGCCGACTTCCTGACGGTGCACGGCGACGACTGGTGCGTGACGATCACGCTGAGCGAGGACGGGACGTACGAGGTCCAGAAGAAGATCCTAGTTGATGACGGCGGCACTTGGCTTGGCGCGAGCGTGAGCGGTCCGAAGGAAGCGGTCTGCGCCCTTGGGGAGAAAGGCGCCGAGTTCGTCGCTTCTCAGCGGCTCGGGAAGTAGCTCGACAGATGGTCTGGATCACGACGAAGACCGGCGACGGCGGCGAGACGTCGCTGTACGACGGCACTCGGCTTGCCAAGGACGATCCGCTGGTCTGTTTGTATGGGACGCTGGACGAGTGTCAGGCGTTCTGCGGTTTGGCTCGCGCGTCAAGCGCCTGTGGGGCTGTGAAGGAGCGGATGAAAAAGCTGGAGGAAAACCTTTTCGAGCTGATGGGGGTTCTCGCCCATTCGGGCAGGCCGATGCTGGCGATTGCCGAGCTTGAAGGGTGGACCGAAGAGGCTCATCAAGTCTGCGGAAATTCGTTTGAGTTCCTTCTGCCGGGCGAAAGCGCCGCCGACGCGGCCTTTCACCTAGCGCGGACGGTCGCCCGGCGGGCTGAACGGCTGGCTGTGCCGCTTCTCCGGTCCGGCGTCGTCACAAAGGAGCAGTTCGCCTACATCAACCGGCTGTCGGACGTCATCTACGCCCTTCTTCTGTGGGAGCGGGCGGAGGCGAAGGGCCGGCCGGGAGAGCGGGGACAACGGGCCTGTATTTCGTCAAACAGCTGAAGTGGGGGCTTGCAATTTCCCCTGTTGTGCTATAATCAGGCTGAAGACGGTCTCCTGTGGTGTTCGTGATCGTGATTTCAGTTTTGAGCCAACAACCTATTCAATTGGGACTCGGATGGGAGCGCCCGTGGGTGTCTTCGTATGGGTCAAAACTTTTGGATCGGGTCAAAACAACCATGACACGGCATTGCGGGTTCAGTCGATCGGCGGAAGAGGCCTGGCCTCTTCCGCCTTGTTCTTTTTCAGATGAAGGAGGTCCGCGAATGGTTCCCCAACTGGCGCTGGATGAATTTGAAGGGTACATCTTGGACTGGGACGGCGTGATCGCCGAGACGAGCCTGAACTTTCAGCCGATACGGGATCGGTTCTTCGGCGGCCGGCACGCGTCCCTGCTGGAAGAAATGGCCCTGCTTGACGAGCCCGAGCGCTCCCAGTGCCGGGAAGCCATCGAAGCCGAGGAGCTTCGCGGCGCCTGCGCCGCCCAGATTGTCCCCGGCGCGTCGGACCTTCTGGGCTGGCTCGTTCGGCAGGGGAAGAAATACGCCGTGCTGAGCCGCAACAGCCGGTCGTCTCTGGACCGCTCAGCGGCGAACATCGGCGTGACCCTGCCGCCGGTGACGGTCACCCGCGAGGCGCCGCACGTCAAGCCCGACCCTCGGGCCCTGTGGGACGTGTGCGACCTGCTGGACGTGCGGTCTCAAGACTGTTTGGTCGTCGGCGATTACGTGTACGAGCTGTTGGCGGCGCGCCGGGCCTGCATGAGGGCCGCGCTCGTCCAAAAGAACGGCCCGTGGGCCTCGTGGGCCGACGCGGTCTATCCGCGGCTGACCGATTTCGTTCGCGCGCTCGGCGAGAGGGAAACGTTTGTGCCGTGGGAATATCACGGCGCAGAGGTCGGTTCCGAGTTCGTCCGAGCCGGCGACCTGACGTCGCTGGAAGGCTGGCTGAGCCTTGAACGGGCGGCGGCTTCCGGCGCCAGAGAAGTGCGCGTGCCCGTCGGGCTTCTGGCTGAGCCGATGTGGCGGGCCTGCCCGGGCCTGCCTGCCGGGCTCGCCGGCCTGTCGGTCAAGGACGCGGTTCAACTGTGGCTCGGCGGCCGCTGGCCGCTTTTGTCCGTGACGGAGGAGCAAAACGATGACTGATTGGGAGACGCCGTTAGCCGAACGAATGAGGCCGCGGAGCTTGGACGAGTACCGCGGTCATAGCTCGATTCTCGCGCCCGGCGCGCCGCTTCGCCGTTTCCTCGAAGAGGGCGACGTGCCGAGCTGTATTCTCTACGGGCCGCCCGGCGTGGGAAAAACCGCGCTGGTCCGCCTGATGGGGCGCGTCACCGGCCGGGAACTTCTGGAGATCAACGCGGTCAGCGCCAAGGTGAGCGAGCTTAGGGATTTGGTGGATCGGGCGGCTGACCTGCGGCGGCTGAGCGGCCGATCGGCTATCGCTTTCGTTGACGAGCTGTACCACTTTAACCGGAGCCAGCAGGACGCTCTGCTCCCGTCGGTGGAGCGGGGCGAGGTGATTTTGGTGGGCACGACCACCGAAAACCCTCGGTTCGAGATCAACAAGACGCTCCTGTCCCGGCTGTTGGTGTTTGAGATCGGCCCGCTGGAGAAAGAGGACCTAGTCGAGATCCTCAAGAGCGCGCTGACCGACCGGGAACGCGGGCTTGGCGAGCTGGAGCTGTCCGCGTCGGATGATGTTATCGAGGCGATCGCGGCCTCTGCGGGCGGGGACGGGCGGCAGGCTTTGACCCGGCTGGAGTTTTTGTCCCGGGCGATCGCCGTTTCGGGCCGTCGGACGATTGAGGAAGACGACCTGACGAAAAGCCTGCCGGCGGCGTTTGTCCGGCACGACCGGCGGCAGGACGACCATTACGCCGTCATCAGCGCGATGATCAAGAGCATTCGCGGCTCGGACCCGGACGCGGCGGTCTACTGGCTGGCCCGGCTGATCGAGGGCGGGGAAGACGTTCGGTTCATCGCCCGGCGGCTGATGATCCTAGCCGCCGAGGACGTCGGGCTGGCGGACCCGCAGGCGCTTGTCGTGGCGACCGCCGGGGCTGACGCGGCCGATCGGGTCGGCTGGCCGGAGGCGCGGATTATCCTGAGCGAAGTAGCGCTGTACTTGGCCGCCGCGCCCAAGAGCAACAGCGCCTATTTGGCAGTCGGCAAGGCGCAGGACGCGATCCGACGGGGGGACTTGCTGGCCGTGCCGTCGCACCTGATCAACGGACAGCCGGGTTACCAGTACCCTCACGACTTCCCCAACCACTGGACGGCTCAGGCGTACCTGCCCAAGCCGCGGCGGTTCTACGAGCCGGGGAGCATGGGCGTCGAGTCCCGGATTGCCGCCAGGCTGGCTATGTTCTGGCGGAGGTTTCAGGAGAAAGACGAAAAGAGCGGCGAGCCGGATTGACGGCTCGCCGCTCTTTTATGGTTATGACCGGTGGAACGCGATGAAGAGCCGGTCCCGAAGCAGGGCCAGCGCCTCGCGAAGCGCCATCGTCGTGTAGTCCAGCCCCTTGGACGACGGCAGCAGGTCAAACGGCAGTCTGACCGGCGGCGCGTAGCTTGGCACCGGCGCGAAGACGAACTGGACGTCCGGCGCGTAAAACCGGGCCCACAGGGCGGCTCGGGCCATGTGAAACTTGTCGGTCACAAGGGCCGTCGGGCCGCTCATCTTTCGCAGAATCGGCGCGGAGAAGCGGAAGTTCTCCTCGGTCGTCCGGGACGACCGCTCGATTAAAACTTCCCGAAGGTCCTTTCGCTCGCTGAGCCACGACAGCAGAAGCGGCGACTCGATGCCCGACAGGAGAATCGGCCCGCCGTTGGTCTGCTGAAGGGCGAAGCGAAGCCGGCGGACTGACGCGGGGGACGCGGTGAACCTCACGCCGTCGAAGACGGCGCCGCCGGAAAGCACCAGAACGGAAGCCGGCTTCTGGTCAGACCGGGGAGGGCATAAGGATTCCACAGCCCGAAGGGCCCACTTCCCGCCGAGGGGCGTGCAGGCCGCGAGGAAGACGAGCAGCCCGGCGGCAAGCCACCGCTTTCGGCGGCCCAAAAGGAGCCAGAGCGCTGTCCCCCAGAGCAGTAGTCCCAGCGGGGAGGCGGCGAACAGCAGGGCGCTGCTGAGGAATTCCTGCCCGGCGCAGGGGAAACTCATGCCCTGGTCAAGGCGGACTCAAGGGCCTCCGAGTTGTGCCGGATATGGTCGCCCATAGCCCGGGAAGCTCGATCCCCGTCGCCGTTCAACAGCGCGTCGATGACTTGGATATGTTCCTGCGCCAGCTCGAGAATCGTCCGCTGATCGATCAGCGAATAGGGCCGGTACAGGTTGATCTGATCGACAAGGTCGCTGAGGACCTCCTGAAGAAACCGATTGCCCGAACTCTCGTAGAGGAACTGGTGGAACAGGTAGTCGGCCTGCAGGTACTCGTCTTTTGTCGTGCTGTCGTTCATGCCGGCAAACTGGGCGCGGAACTTTTCAAGCTCCCCTCGGGGCGTTCGGCGCGCCACCAGCTGCACGGCAAACCGCTCCAAGTCTTCCCGCAGGGCGTAAAGCTGCTCGGCGTCCTCGGCGGTCGGGCAGGTCACGTAGGCGCCTTTGCGGGGCGTGAGCGTCACGAGGCCGGTTTTCACCAGCTGGCGAATCGCCTCGCGGACAGGCGTGCGCGAAACCGCCAGCTTGGAAGCCAAATCGACTTCGGAAAGTTTCTCGCCCGGGGCGAGGTGCCCGCTGACGATGGCGGCCTTGATCTTCTCGTACACTACCTGACGCAGGTCAAGAGTCTTGGCTGGACGGAAAGGATTATCCATCGCGTTACTTCCCCCTCACAAAATAAAACGGCCCTGCCATAGGCCGGGACAGTCAGAAAATTCGTATTTTGTGTCCATTATACAAAAAACATCAAAAGGTGGAAAGAGGGCCGGGGCAAGGAGTTTTTTCTTTCGACCGGCGGCGGGATTTTTCAGGCCGGCGGAAATGGACGGAAAAAGGAAAACTCGTTAATTTTACGGCGTTTTATTGAAGCCATCATTGTGGCGCAATATTCCGAAAAATAAGCAACGGCCTCTTGAGGCCGGGCGGAATCCGCAGGCGGACTGATCGAAACTCGACTGCTCTGGCCGTGCGGCGCAGGACTGGTACAATAGAGGACAATATGAGGTTCGCTGTTTTGCGGCCAAAAGGGGATATGCGGAATGAGAATTGCCGTCGTCGGTGCAACTGGTGAAGTCGGACGGGAGATGCTCCGTCAGCTGGAGCTTCAGGACGTTCGCGGGGAGGTGCGGGCTTTCGCTTCCGCGCGCAGCGCCGGAAAGAAGCTGCCGTGGCGCGGCGGAGAGCTGACCGTTGAGCTTTTGGACGAGGTGTGGCCGTTTGACGGCGTCTTCGACTACGTCCTGTTGGCGGCTGGCGGCGAGCTGTCCAAGCGGTTCGCGCCCCGGGCGGCCGCGGCCAAAGCGACGGTGATTGACAACAGTTCGGCGTGGCGGGGCGACCCGGCCGTACCGCTCGTCGTGCCGAAGGTGAACGGCGGTCTGCTCCAGGGCTACCGGGGCATTGTGGCTAACCCGAACTGCTCGACGATTCAGCTGGTGCTGTCGCTGTCGGAAGTTTACCGCCGCTGGGGCATTAAAGAAATCGTCGTGAGTACCTATCAGGCGGTCAGCGGCGCGGGCCATCGGGGCATTGAGGAGCTCCTCGCCCAAGAGAAGGGGGCGACGGAGCACAAGAAGTTCCCGGCTCAGATTTGGCGGAACGTCATTCCGCAGATCGGCGGCGAAGGGAAGGACGGCTTCTGCGAGGAAGAGGTCAAGATGATCGTCGAGCCGCGAAAGATTTTCGGCGACGGGTCGATAGAGTGCTGGCCGACGACCGTTCGCGTGCCGGTGATGTACGGGCACAGCGAGTCTGTCTTCTGCCGCACGGCCCGGCCGTTTGAGAATCTGGAAGAGGTTCGGGAGGCCATGCGCCAGTCGCCGAACGTGGTCTGGGAAGACGGCCTTCTCACGCCTCTGACCCACGCGCCGGAGAGCGACGCCACGTTCGTCGGGCGCCTTCGGAGCTGCGGCGCCGGGGCCTTCTCGTTCTGGAACGTAGCCAACAACATTCGCGTCGGCGCAGCGACCAACGCGGTGCGGATTTTAAGGCGGCACGCCGAGTTGAACGGCGCGGCCAAATAGCTGAGGAAAATCCGGAAGGAGGACGAAAAATGTTTCGAGGAACTGGAACGGCGCTCGTGACGCCGTTTAAAGACGGAGCGATCGATTACCCGTGCTGGGAAAAACTCATCGAGCGGCAGATCGAAGGCGGCGTGGAAGCGTTGATCGTTCTGGGAACGACCGGCCAGGCGGCGACTCTGTCCCGGCCGGAGCGGGACGAGGCGGTTCGGTTCGCCCTGTCGCGGGTCAGCGGGCGCGTGCCGGTCATCATCGGCACTGGGACAAACTGCACCGCCTCGACGATTGAACTGTCCCAATCGGCGCTGGAACTTGGCGCCGACGGGATCTTGGTCGTCACGCCGTTTTACAACAAGCCGACGCAGGACGGCCTGTTCGAGCACTTCGCCGCGGTGGCCCGGGCCGCCCGGGGAAAAATAATCCTTTACAACGTGCCGGGCCGGACCGGGTGCAACATGAGCCCAGCCACGGTGCTCCGCTTGGCGACGATAGAGAACATCGTCGGCGTCAAAGAGGCCAGCGGGAACCAGTTCGCCTGTGACGACCTGATCCGCCGGCTTCGGGTCGTCCGCCCCGATTTCAAAGTCTTCTCGGGCAACGACGATCAGGCGTTTCATCTGGTCTGCTCGGGCGGCGACGGGGTCATTTCGGTTCTGTCCAACCTCATGCCCCGCGAGACGAGCGACATGATCCGCGCCGCGTTGGCCGGCCGGCTGGAAGAGGCTCGGGACATGCACCTCAAGCTGCTACCCCTGATGAAGGACCTGTTCGTGGAAAGCAACCCCATTCCGGTCACCTACACCTTGGCCCGGCTGGGGCTGTGCAAAAACGAGCTGCGCCTGCCGCTGGTGCCGGCCGCGAAGGCGTCGGAAATGCTGTTGGACGCCGATTTGGCTGAACAGGATCTGCTGTCGTGACCGGTTTTTCTTACGGCCTCGTCGGCTCAACCGGGCGGATGGGCGGCGAGATCAGGAAAATTCTCGGCCCGGAGGCTTGCGTCTTCGAGGCGTCAATCACCGGGCAGAACGAGACCGGGACGCCTAAGGTCATCTTTGACTTCTCCCGTCCCGAGGCGCTGGAACTCACGCTGGCCGCGTGCCGCCGGTTCGGCTGCGCCCTCGTTTTGGGGACGACCGGCCTGAGCGACGCCCAGCGCCGTCAGGCCGCCGAGCTGGCAAAGACCGCCGCGGTGGTGCAGAGCGCCAACTTCTCCTTGGGCATCGCCGTCCTGTCAATGATCTTGGCCGACTACGGGCCGCTGCTGTCCGACTGGGACTGCGAGATCGTCGAGGCGCACCACAAGGCCAAAAAGGACGCGCCCAGCGGCACAGCGCTGGCGCTGAAGAAAGCTCTTGGCCGCGACGCGGTCACCCACTCGCTTCGGGTGGGCGGCGTCCCGGGAGATCACATCTGCGTCTTGGCTAGCGAGCAGGAAGTCCTCACCCTGAGCCATCGGGCCATTGCCCGAAGCGTCTTTGCCGCCGGGGCTGTCCGGGCCGGCCGGTTCGCCGCGTCCGCTCGGCCGGGGCTTTACAGCTTTATCGACGTGCTTCAGACGGAGCGGGAGCGGAACTCATGAACACCGAAGACGTGATTCGTCTCATTCAGACGTCCAAAAAGCGGACGCCCGTTCGGGCGTTCGTCTCCGGCAGGTTGAAGGGGATCGACTGGGGGGACCTGAAGTTCGTCGGGTCTTCCGAGTTCGGCACGGTCTCCGGCGACTTGGCCGAGCTTCGCCGCGTTCTTGGCGCGAACGAAGACCGAATTGAATCGGCCGATTTTGAGGTGGCCGCTAGGAACTCGGCCGTCCCGTTGGCCGACCTAAGCCAATACGAGGCTCGAATTGAGCCGGGCGCGGTGATCCGCGACATGGTCGAGATCGGCCGCGGCGCGGTGATCATGATGGGCGCGGTCATCAACATCGGCGCGTCCGTCGGGCCGGGAACGATGATCGACATGAACGCCGTCCTAGGCGGCCGGGCCGTCGTGGGGGCGAACTGCCACGTCGGCGCCGGCGCTGTACTGGCCGGCGTGGTGGAGCCCGCCTCGGCCAAACCGGTAACTGTGGGCGACAACGTGCTGATCGGCGCCAACGCGGTCGTCCTCGAGGGCGTATCCGTCGGGCGCGGCGCCGTCGTGGCCGCCGGGGCGATCGTCACGTCGGACGTGCCGGAAGGCGTCGTCGTCGCCGGCTGTCCGGCCCGAGTCATCAAAAAAGTTGACGGCAAAACCGAATCGAAGACAGCGCTGGTCGAGGCGCTGAGGCAGCTATGAGCGCGCCGTTTCGTCCGTTCCCTTCCGCGTCGATCGCGGTGCACAAGTACGGCGGCTCGTCGGTCGCCACGCCCGAACTGATACGGAAGGTAGCGGCCCGGGTCGCGTCGTGTCGGAAGGACGGCCAAAAAAATTGCCGTCGTTGTCTCGGCGATGGGCAAAACGACCAACGGCCTGATTGACCTGGCTAATTCCGTGTCGGCTCATCCAGTCGGCCGGGAGATGGACATGCTGCTGGCCACCGGCGAGCAGGTGTCGGCGTCCCTGCTTTCCATGGCGTTAAACGACCTTGGGATTCCGGCGGTTTCGCTGAATGCCTTCTAGATCGGCATGATGACGACGGAGACTCACAGTTCCGCCCGAGTGCGGGACCTTGACTCGTCCCGGCTCCGCCGTGAGCTGGACGAGCGCGGCGTTGTCGTCGTCACTGGCTTTCAGGGAATTACGGCGTCGGGCGACCTGACCACGCTGGGCCGGGGCGGCAGCGACACGTCGGCCGTGGCTATCGCCGCGTCGCTCGGCTGTCCCTGCGAGATTTACAGCGACGTGGCTGGCGTTTTCGCCGGCGATCCGCACGCCGTTGCCGGGGCCAAACGGCTGGAATATGTCACGTGGGAAGAAATGCTCGAACTGGCGTCGCTGGGGGCGAAGGTGCTTCACTCCCGGGCGGTTGAGATCGCCGAAAAATACGACGTGCCGCTGTACTGCGGGGCGACGTTTAGCGAAGAGAGGGGAACGTACATCGTGAAAGGACTTCCCGAATGGCTGGAACAGCCGGTAGTGACCGGCGTCGCGCTGGCCCGAGGCCAAGTGCGCGTCAGCCTGACCGGCGTGCCGGCTGAAACGGCGTTCGGCGCCGGGCTTTTCACCGCCCTGGCCGAACAGCGAATCAATCTGGATATGATCGTGTCCACGTCCGAAGAGAACGGGACGGCGGCGCTCGGCTTTTCCGCCGCGTCGAGCGACGTGGAGGCCATCTGCGCCACCCTCAAGCGCTTCCCTGCCGCCGGCGGGATGACGATTGACGACCGAGTGGCAAAGGTCTCGGCCGTCGGCGTCGGCATGCAGTCGGCAAGCGGCGTGGCCGGCCAGTTCTTCTCCGCTCTGGCTGAGGCCGGCGTCACGGTCCTCAGCGTGACCACGTCGGAAATTAAAATCTCGGTTCTCGTCCCGGACGCGGAAGCAGATAAGGCTCAGAAGGCGCTGATGGAGCGCTTCGGTCTGGTCGAGTGATGGTCGGAGGGGAGCGCGCGGCCGAGGCTGTGACGCGGCGCGGGCGCTCAGCTCCACAGGAAAGGGGAGCGCGAAGTGATTAACTGGATATGGGCCGGCATGTTTATCATCGGCATCGTCACGGCCATGCTGACAGGGAACGTTCAGGCCGTGACCGACGCGGCCATCAACAGCGCCAACACGGCGGTCGAACTTTCGCTGGGCCTCATCGGGGTCATGACCCTCTGGCTCGGCGTGATGAAGGTCGCCGAAGTCTCCGGCCTGATCCGAAAGGCCGCCCGGTGTCTTCGCCCCTTGCTGGTCCGCCTGTTCCCCGACGTGCCGCCGGATCACCCGGCCATGGGGTCAATTCTGATGAACCTCGCGGCCAACGTCTTCGGGCTGGGCAACGCCGCGACACCGTTCGGCATCAAGGCCATGCAGGACCTGCAGACGTTGAACGGTACCGACGACACGGCGACAGACGCCATGTGCATGTTTTTGGCCATCAACACGTCCAGCGTGACGCTTATTCCGGCCACGACCATCGCGTACCGGGTCGCCGCCGGCTCAGCCAACGCAACTGAAATCATCGGCCCGACCATCGTGGCGACCGCCGTTTCGACTGCCGCCGGAATCATCGCGGCCAAACTGCTCGCCCGGACGCGAAAATACCGCTCCACCTGCCCGGCGCTTCGGATCAGCGAGGGGAGGGAATAGCCGTGTTCGTCCGCGGGGTCAACCTCATCTCCCTGTACGCTATCCCGTTCATTCTCTTGGTCGTCATCGCCTACGGCGTCTGCAAAAAAGTGCGGGTCTACGAGGTTTTCACCGAAGGCGCCAAAGAGGGCTTCAACACGGCTGTGCGGATTATCCCGTTTTTGACAGCCATGCTCGTCGCCATCGGCGTGTTTCGTGCCTCCGGCGCCATGGGGTACTTTGCCAAACTCGTCTCGCCCCTGACGAATCTGATCGGCATGCCGGCCGAAGCCCTGCCGATGGCGCTCATGCGCCCGCTGTCGGGCGGCGGCGCCGACGGAATCATGAACGAGCTGTTCAAAGTGCACGGCCCGGACTCGTTCATCGGCCGGCTCGTCTCCGTCATGGCCGGTTCCACTGACACGACGTTCTACGTGCTGGCGGTGTACTTCGGCGCCGTCGGCATCAAAAAGAGCCGCCACGCCCTGCCGGCCGGCCTGATCGCCGACCTGTGCGGCATGCTGGCCGCTCTGGCGGTCTGCCGGCTCGTGTTCGCCTCATGACGAAACTGACGTTTCCCGAGCCGCCGCGGCCGGGGGATTTTGTGGCGCTGATCGCGCCGTCGTCGCCCGTCACAGAGGCCGAAGCGGCCGAGTGCCGGCAGGTCGTCCAAGCCATGGGCTTTCGGGTTCAGATGAGCGGCTTGGTGACCCAAAACCTGTACGGCTACGAGGCGGGCGACCCGAAAAGCCGGGCCGATGAGTTCAACCGGGCTTTCGGCGACCGGGACGTCAAGGCCGTATGGTGCCTCCGGGGCGGCAACACCAGCTACAAGCTCCTCGACCTGATCGACTGGGACCTTCCTCGGGCGAACCCCAAGCCCTTCGTCGGGTACAGCGACATCACGCCGCTTCATTGGCTGCTCAACCAGCGAAGCGGCCTCGTGACCTTCCACGGCGCCATGGTGCGGTCCAATCTGCTGGGCTCTTCGGACGGCTACAGCTTGGAAAGCCTTCGCCGCGCCGTCTTCGCCGCGCCCGGCGGCGAGCTGACCTTCGCCAACCCGGACGGCTGTCCGCTGAGCGCCGTCGCCCCCGGACGGGCGCTCGGACAGCTGACCGGCGGCAACCTGAGGGTTTTGACGTCGCTGCTCGGCACGCCGTACGAAATCGAAACGGCGGGGAAAATCCTTTTTCTGGAAGACGTGGACGAGAGCACGTCCCGAATCGCCCGCATGTTGGGACACCTGAAGCTGTCGGGCAAGCTCTCGGATCTCGCCGGCGTCCTGCTGGGAGACTTCACGAACTGTCCCAACGACCCGGAGAGCGGCTGGACCACAGAAAACCTGTTGGACGAGTTTTTCGGCTCGTTGGGAGTCCCGGTCCTTCGGGGCCTGCGAGTCGGCCACGGAGAGGTCACCGGCGCGCTTCCGCTGGGCGCCGAGTGCGCCATGGACGCGGCCGCGGGGCTGATTACCTTCCGAATGTAACTGCAAAAGAAGAGGCCGGACGGCTCAAGCCGTCCGGCCTCTTCTTTGTTTGTTAACGCTCGTCCCGGCGATAGACCACCTGTCCATCGATCACGGTCATCAAGCAGACGTTTCTCAAATCCATCGGGTCGCCGCTCCAGACGGCCAAGTCCGCGTCCTTGCCCTTTTTGAGCGAGCCGATTCGGCCGTCAAGCTCCAAGTGCCGCGCGCCGTAAAGCGTGATGCCTTTCAGCGCTTCAATCCGCGGCAGGCCGGCCTTGCAGGCGATCACGGCCGCCAGAGGGTACTCGGACAGCAACATGAACGGGTGGTCGGTGATCAGGCAGAACTGAACGCCCGCCCGATAGAGAGCCGCCGGCGTCTCCCAGCTTCGGTTCTTCAGCTCCAGCTTGCTCTTGCCGGAGAAACTCGGCCCAAGTGCCGCTTTGACGCCCTTCTCTGCCAAGTAGTCGGCGATCAGGTGGCCTTCGGTGCAGTGCTCCAGCGTGTAGCGCAGGCCGAACTCCTCGGCAATCCGAATCGCCGTGCAGATGTCGTCCGACCTGTGGCAGTGAATCGTCAGGGGCATACGGCGTTCCAGCACGGGCTGAAGCGCCTCAAGGCCCAAGTCCCGGTCGTGCGGCGTCTTCGACTCGGTCTTCTTCGCGTAGTCCTGCGCCTTCGCCAGAGTCTCCCGCAAAAGCGACGCCACAGCCATACGGGTCAACGGGGCCTTCTTGCGCTCCTCGCCGTACACGCGCTTCGGGTTCTCCCCCAGAGCGGCTTTCATCGCCGACGGCGACTTGATGACCATCTTATCCACCACTCGCCCGCGAAGTTTCAGCACAATCCCGGTTCCACCGATCACGTTCGCGCTGCCGGGCAGGCACTGGACCGTCGTCACGCCTCCGGCCAGCGCCTCTGGAAGCGCCTCGTCGTCCGGGTAGAACGCGTCCAGCGCCCGCAGCTGAGGCGTCACCGGGTCGGTCTTCTCGTTGCCGTCGATCATGCCGGCGGGCGTCGAATAGGTGAAGTTCCCCAGATGAGTGTGAGCGTCCACCAGCCCCGGCGTGACGTACCCGCCGCCCAGGTCAATCGTCTCGGCGTCCGACGGCACCTCGTCGCCTCGAACCACGTCGACGATCTTTCCCGCGTCGTCGGCCAACAGCGCCCCTCGCTCGACGATCGGCCCTTCCAGCGTCTCAAACGTTCCGTTGATAAAAGCTCTCATCGCGTCCCCTCCTCGCAAACTTTCGGCTTTTCTCTATTATACGAGCCGCGTTGCCCGCCGTCGCTCCAAACCGGCCCCTTTGGGACTGATACCGTCCCGGAACGGCGAAAAGTGCCAGATGTCCGTCGCCGTCGCCTTGACAGAGACCTGCATATATTTAAAATATATTTTAAGGAGTTAGTCTGCTAAATTAATGGCCTTATCGAAGGAGGGACAGGTTGATGCAAATTAGGAAAGCTGTGTGTCGGTTGTTGGCGGCGGCTGGCATTTTGTCGCTTGGAGGGGCTTGCTACGGCGCGTATCCGGAGAAGCCTGTAGAGGTGATCGTCGCGTTTCAGCCCGGCGGCGGCACGGACGTTGCCGCTCGGACGGTGTTTAAGTTTGCCGAGAAGTATTTCGGACAGAGCTATGCGATTGTGAACAAGCCCGGCGCTTCCGGGGAGATCGGCTGGACGGCCATCGCGCGGGGAAACCCGGACGGCTATACCATCGGTTTCATCAACCCGCCCGGTTTCCTCATTATTCCGATCCAGCGCCCGGCGGCTAAGTATCGGTTGGACAACTTTGATTTGATTGCCAACATCGTGATGGATCCCGGTGTTATCGGCGTTCGTCCCGACAGCCCGTACAAGACGCTGAACGATTTGATCGAGGCGGAAAAGAAGGAGCCGGGGAAAATATCCATCGCTTATTCAGGCCCCGGAACGTCTGAAGCCCTGCTGCTCTCGCGGGTGGAACGCCAATCGGGCGTGACGCTGAACAAGGTCCCGTTTGACGGCTCGGCTCCCGGCATGGTGGCTCTGATGGGCGGGCACGTGGAAGCGGTGTGCATGAACCTGTCAGAATGCTACACCTACATTGATGATGGCAACCTGCGGCTTGTGGGCGTCGGCTCTCCGGAACGCGAAGCGACGGTCCCCGACGTGCCGACGTATAAGGAGCAGGGATACGACTTCATTCAGGCGAGCCTGCGCGGCGTGGCGGCCCCTAAGGGTCTGCCGAAGGAAGCTCTTCAGGCGATAGAGAATTCGTTGAAAAAAGCGGTAGAGGATCCGGAGTTTCAGGCTAAGGCGAAGGAGCTCCAGATGCCGCTGCGGTTCATGGGCTCGGAGGAGTACACCAAGTTCCTGAACGACATGAATCAAGACCTGCAGAAAGAGTGGGAGACTAACCCGTGGTAGCGCCGGGCAGAGAAAACAGAAGATGAAAAACGATTTATCGTCAGGCGGGCCTTTGCCTGCCTGACGATAAAACTCTTTAGGGGACTGATGAAAGTGAGAAAATTTTTTGACCTGTACCTTCCGACGATCTTGTTGTTTGGTTTAGGCGCCTATTTCCTGACGGACACGAAGGACATCACCCCAGACGCTCTGATTTATCCGCGGGCTTTGGCTATTTTGATGATCGTTTTGGCGGCGGTGAGCTTTATCGTGGCACTTCTGTCATACCGCCGGGAGACAGCGCGCTCGGATGACGACAAAGACTTCAAGAAACTTGCGCTGGCAGTGACGGCGACCGTTGCGTACTGCGGGCTCATGCCGTTTTTAGGGTTCGTGACTTCGTCGTTTCTGTTCTGCTTTGGGCTGATTTGTGCGCTGGGGTACTCGCGGCGGGGCGTGGCGCTCGTCGTGTCTGGAACGTTGGTCGCCCTTATTTGGCTGGGTTTTCGAGTGCTGCTGAAGGTCCCCGTGCCGAAGGGAATTTTCTTCGGCGGCGGGCTGTAGGGGGGAAGATGGCATGGACGTTATTTGGTCGGCGTTTATAGGGGCGCTTACCCCGATAAATTTAAGTTTCTCCTTGCTTGGAACCGTCATCGGAATAATCGTTGGAGCGCTCCCCGGTTTTACCTCGACGATGGGCGTCGCCCTGTTTATCCCGTTTACCTACTCGATGTCCCCGGCGGCAGGGCTGATCTTTTTAGCCAGTATTTACTGCGGCTCCACGTACGGCGGATCGATCTCGGCGATTCTGATTCGGACTCCCGGCACGCCGGCGGCTGTGATCACAGCCATTGACGGCTACGAGATGACCCGCAACGGCGAGGGCGGCCGCGCTCTGGCCATGGCTGTCTTTTCTTCGCTGATCGGCGGCCTGATCAGCGCGGCGGCTCTGCTGTTTATTGCGCCGCCGCTGGCTCAGCTCGTCCTGCGCTTTGGCCCGGTGGAAGTGTTCTACTTAGCCATTTTGGGGCTGTCGGTCATCATCGGCATATCAAAGGGTTCCGTCCTCAAGGGCTCAATAGCCGGCGTGATGGGAATGCTGTTGGCGACGGTCGGCGTTGACGGTATTTCCGGGTCGTATCGGTACACGTTGGACAACGTGTCGCTGTTTGAGGGGCTGCCGGTTGTGCCTGTGGTGATTGGTCTTTTTTCGGCCTGCCAGGTTTTCAGCCTTGTCGAGCAGAAGAACGTGACTATCATCAAGGACATTGCGTCGTTCTCCGACGACTCGTGGCCCAAAATGCGGGATATCCGAGATCACTTCTGGCTCATGGTAAAGTCGGGGATTATCGGGACGGTCGTCGGTATTATTCCGGCGGCCGGCATGAGCATTGCCTGCGCCATCAGTTACAACGAGGCCCGGAGATCTTCCAAACACCCTGAAAAGTTCGGTTCTGGTTCTGTTGAGGGCGTTATCGCGTCGGAGGCGGCGAACAACGGCGTCACCGGCGGCTCTCTCGTGCCGCTGCTGACGCTGGGAATCCCAGGCAACACCGTTTCGGCCATTTTCTTGGGCGGCCTGCTGATTCACGGGCTGCGGCCCGGCGTTCAGTTATTCACCAAGAACGCCGATGTGGCCTACACGCTTCTGTTCGGGATCTTCGTGGCGAATATCCTCATGTTTTTAGTGGGCGTCGTCGCGGCCCGATACGTGGCCCGGATAACGAAAATTTCGACGCGCCTTCTTGCCCCCGCGATCATGGTTCTCTGCGTCATCGGCTCCTTTGCGATCAGAAACAACCTGTTCGACGTCGGCGTGATGGTCGTGGCCGGTTTGGTTGGATACCTTATGAACCGATGGGGATATTCGACCCCGGCGTTTATCCTCGGGCTGATTTTAGGCCCCATGGCCGAAGGGGAGCTGAGGCGGTCGATCATGCTCTCCCGTGGGGACTGGAAGTTCTTCTGCAACAGCACGCTGTCAGTTCTTCTGCTGGTCCTTATTTTCGTTTCCCTCTTCGGTCCGACGATCGTGTCCTATTTGAGGAGGAGTCGGAGGAAGGAGCCGGCAAATGTCTAATGTCGTTGTCGTTGGCGCTGGCGCCGGCGGGCGGGCCGTCGCGGCGGACTTGAGCCTTCAGGGGCATCGGGTGACGTTGCTGCAGGCGCCGAGTCATTCTGGATCGTTGGACGACCTGCGCGGCGGGAAGATTCTCTTGGAGTCCCTGCCGTCCTGCGGTCGGCCGGGGGGACAAGCCCAACTTCATCTGGTTACGGTCGACCCATCGGAGGCCCTGAAAGGTCCGGCGGCGGTGTTTGTCGTCGTCCCGTCGTACGCTCAGAGCGACGTGGCAGACTTTTTGGCCCCGCACCTTCGGGAGTTTCATCAGGTGTGCCTCATGCCGGGAAACTTACTGGGGGCAGTGGCCTTTGTCCGCCAGCTTCGGGCCGGCGGGAACGACGCGGTGACTCACGTGGCCGAAACGGACAGCATGATTTTTACAGCCAGCCGAACAGCCGGCGGCGTGTCGGTCCGAGGGTTCAAAGACGGCATGGGCGTCGCGGCGTTCCCTGCTGAAGGCGGCGAGGAGCTTCTGAAAAGCCTGCGGGCGATTTATCCCGCTTTGACCGTTTCACCGACGGTTCTCGAAACCGGCTTATCGAACCCGAACGTGCTGATTCACGTGCCGCTGACCGTGCTGAACTGGGCTAACGCGGAGCGCGGGCTTGACATGCTTTCGTACTACGGCGCCTTTACCCCTGGGATCGGCCGCGTTATCGAAGCGCTTGACGGGGAGCGAATGGCCTTGGCATCCCGCGGCGTTGCGATTCGTCCGGTGGTCAGCCTGCTGGGAGATTGGTACAGGAAGCAAGGCGCCAGCGGGTCGTCGATTTTTCAGCTGATTTCAACGAACCCGCTGTATAAGAACAGCAAGCTTCCCAAGTCAACGAATCACCGATATATCATTGAGGACGTGCCGTTCGGGCTCGTCCCGGCGGCGGACCTTTTGAACCGCTTTGGCCTGCCCAATGCCGTTCACCTGTCGCTTATCACGTTGGCCAGCCTCGCTTCGGGAACTGATTTTCAGGCAGCCGGACGGAGCCTTCGGGGAATGGGGTACAATTGGAGCGGAGAAGAGATCCTTGATCGGGTCCGGCGGCGAGGCCTATAAAGCGGAGGTCTGAAAGGGATAATGACATCGGTTTTCTTGAAAGATCGAATCAGTGAGCAGCTGAGGCACGACATATGGCAAGGTTTCATTCAGCCTGACGCGACGCTCACCATCGACGATCTGTGCGCTCGATTTCGGGTGAGCCGGACGCCAGTTCGGGAAGCCTTGTTGGCCCTGTGCGGCGAGAACCTTCTTGTCGCCAAACACCGGGTTGGATACATGCTGAAACCCATTGATCCGTCCGCGGTTATCGAGTCGTACCGGCTGCGGTCCATCATCGAGCCGGAAGGCGCAGCCCGAGCGGCGGCGCATATTACCGAGCCGGAGAAAGGGGAACTTCAGGCGCTGGCGGACGACGGTTCGCCGTCGGGCAACTATCGGTTTCACATGATGATCGCGTCTGCTGCCAGAGGGACGGTTCTTCAGGATATCCTTCGGGTACTGCTCAACGCGTCGGTTCGCGGACGGGTGCTTCTCTCGTTGGTTCAGGGTCCTTCAGGAATACTGGCAGACCGGCTGGCCAGCCACGCGGCGATATGCCAGGCCGTCTGCGCCGGGGATGAACAGATGGCGGCGTCCCTCATGTGCCGTCACCTGGAAGACTCGCGCGAAAGGGTTATTCGGGCTGTCAGCCGCAGTTGATCAGTCAAAATTGTTTTGTGTGTCGCCGTTCTTTTGAAGAACGGCGACATTTTTTAGGTTGTCCGGGGGAAGGCCTTTCGGTATCATCGTACAAAGAAAAGAAGGAAGGGAGGCGGGAGCGTGATCACCGAACGGATGACGGAAAGCGCGCTTCGGTTCATGGGCGTCCCGCCGTCGGGGCGAACCGACGGCGACCGGCATGCCGTCCGACGCGTCTTTGAAAGGCTCCAGTCTCTCGGGCCGGTTCGATGGGTCTGGCGGCGCGCCCCGATAGCCCTCGAAGAGTCCGGCGTCCTTCTGGACGGATGGCTGAGCGTGCCGGGACGCGACCTGACGCGGATTTTTGCCCACTGCCGTTCCTGTTTCGTTTTGGCTTTGACCCTTGGCCCGGCGGTCGACCGGGCAATTGCGCTGGCTGGAAGTCTGAGTGACCCTCAGGCTCTGGCGCTTGACGCCTGCGCGTCGGTCTGGGCTGACGCGGAGTGCGACCGGCTGGACGAGGAGATCACCGTCAAGCTGCCGCCGGACGAGTACCCGACCATGCGGTTCAGCCCGGGCTACGGCGACGTGCCTTCGTCGGCTTCCCGCGGAATCATTCAGATGTTGGACGCGACCCGCCGAATTGGCCTGACGATGACGGCCAGCGGCATGATGGCGCCGGTCAAGTCGATAACCGCGCTCATCGGAATTTCTGATCGGCATGAGAACCGCCGGCGGGACTGCAGTTCCTGCGGACGGCGGGGCGTCTGCAGTTTTATGAAGGAAGGCGAGACCTGTGGCGGTTGAGTTCACCAGCCCGTCCCGACGGCTGACGCTGGGGCGGGATCGAATCATCTTTGACGGCGCCATGGGCACCGCGCTGGGCTCCCGAGGCCTGAGACGGGGAAGCCTTCCCGAAGAGCTGAACCTGTCGTCGCCGGAGACCGTCGCGGCGGTTCACCGCTCTTTTCTTGAGGCGGGCAGCGATTTCATCACGACCAACACGTTCGGCGCGTTCCCGAGCCGGCTCGCTCACGCCGGCCTGTCGGTCGGGCCGGTCGTGCGCTCGGCCTGTCAGATCGCCCGGCGCGAGGCGGAGCGGTTCGGTGGGTTCGTCGCGCTGGATATCGGCCCGTCGGGCCGCCTGATGGAGCCGCTGGGCGACGCCACGTTCGACGAGATCTATCAGGGCGTCTGCGAGGTCCTCCACGCCGGCGCGGCGTACTGCGACGCCGTTTTGCTGGAGACGTTCACCGATCTGGCCGAGATCCGGGCCGCCGCTCTGGCCGTCCGGGAAAACTGTGGCCTGCCGCTTCTGGCGACCATGAGCTTTGAGCCGTCGGGCCGGACGTTTTCTGGCGCGTCCGCCGAGGCGTGCTCGCTCGTCCTTTCCGGCCTCGGCGCGAGCGCCTTCGGGACGAACTGCTCAGCCGGCCCGCGGGCCCTGCGCGAAACGGTTCGGCAGATATGCGGCGCGTGCCCTGTCCCGGTGATCGTCCAGCCCAACGCGGGCCTGCCGGAGTTTTCCGGCTCGTCGGTCGTTTACAGCGCCGGCCCCGACGAGTTTCAGTCGGTCATGGGCGAGTTCGCCCGCTGGGGCGTCGCCGTCTTGGGCGGCTGCTGCGGCACGACGCCGGACTACATCAGGCGCTTGTCGTCCCTGCGGGGCGACGTTCCGCCACGGAGTGTGCCCCTTGGGCCTGCGGCCTGTTCGGCCTCTCAGGTCGTCCGTTTTGACATGTTCGTCCCCGTCGGCGAGCGGATTAACCCGACCGGCAAACCGGTTTTAGCGGACGCCTACGCATCCCGCCTGCCGTCGCCGCTGCTCGAGGATGCGATCAAGCAGACGCAGGAAGGCGCGGTCATGCTGGACGTCAACGCCGGCGTGCCGGGCGTTGACGAGGCCGCCGCCTTGAGCTGGGCCGTCCAAACTCTTCAAGAAGGCGTGACCTGCCCGCTTCAGCTCGACTCGGCCAACCCTAAGGCGCTTGAAGCGGCGCTTCGGGCCTGCGTCGGGCTTCCGATGATCAACTCGGCCAGCGCCCGGCCGGAAAGTCTGGAGCCGGCAATTCGCCTCGCCAAAAAGTACGGCGTCTCCATCCTCGGCCTGCCAATGGACGAAACGGGCGTGCCGGAGCGGGCGGCAGACCGTCTCGCCGTCGCCGCCCGAATCAAAGAGCGCTGGACCGCCGCCGGGCTGGCGGCTGAAAAACTGCTGTTCGACCCGCTGGTCATGGCCGCGGCCGCCGGGCCGGAGCGGGTGAGCGAAACCCTGAATACTCTCTCGGCGCTCAAAGAACGCCTTGGCGCCAAAACGATGGCGGGAATCAGCAACGTCTCGTTCGGCCTGCCAGCCCGCGGAGCGGTCAATCGAACAATGCTGGCCGCCTGCCTTGATCGAGGTCTGGACGCGGCGATCCTCAACCCCGGCGACTTGGGCATGATGGACACGGTCGCCGTCTGGAACCTTTTATCAGGCCGCGACGCAGACGCCTCCGGCTACTTGGCCTACTGCGCGGCCCGGCCGGAAGAGCTCGAGCCGGAAAGCCGGGACGCCCTTCCCGTTCCGGAGGCGAATCAGGACGACAACGAAGACGAGCTGGGGCGAGCGGTTCGCCTCGGGCTGGTCCAAGAGGCCAGAAGAGCGGCTGCCGAACTCTGTAAAGGCGTCAGCGCCATGACCGTCGTGGAAGAATACCTCGTCCCGGCGCTTGATCGGGTCGGCGATGACTACGAGGCGGGGCGAATTTTCCTGCCCGGCCTGCTCAAGGCCGCGTCCGCCGCGTCGGCAGCGTTTGACGAAATTCGTCAGGCCCTCCCAGCCGGCTCAGGCGCCCGGGACAAAGGGCCGATCGTCTTGGCCACCGTACAGGGCGACGTTCACGACATCGGCAAGAACATCGCCGGCACCGTTTTGGAAAGCTACGGCTTTCGGGTCATCGACCTGGGCAAAAACGTCCCGGCCGAAACGGTCGTCCGGACGGTCGTCGAAAACCGCGCGCCGCTCGTCGGCCTCAGCGCCCTGATGACCGCCACCGTCGCCAGCATGGAAGACACCGTCGCCGCCCTTCGCCGCGCCGCGCCGGGGGTAAAAATCATCGTCGGCGGCGCCGTCCTGTCCCGGGTGCTGGCCCGGTCGATTGGCGCTGACTACTACGCCGCCACGGCCATGGAAACGGTCCGGCTCGCAGAAAAGGCGATCAAACTCAAAGAGAGGGAATAAATGAAGCCGGTCGCCTTTTGGCGACCGGCTCTTCTTTATTTGTTAGCGAACGATTGATAGGGCGAGTTCAACAGCCCGGGAATCGGCTCCCCGGTTAAAAACGCCGCGACGCTTGCCGCCGCGCCCCGGCACTCTCGTTCCAGCGCTTGGCGGGTCCACGCCGCCGCGTGGGGCGTCGCCCACAGGTTTGGACAGGACAAAAGCGGCGAAGCCGCGTCGGGCGGCTCCTGCCGGAAAACGTCAACGGCCGCGGCGGCGAGCGGTCCGTCGGTCAATGCCCAAGCCAGAGCATCCTCGTCTACTAGATCACCCCGCGCCGTATTGACGAAAACCGCTCCGGGCTTGAACAGCGCAAAAACCTCCCGATTGAACATGTTTCGCGTCTCAGGAGTGACCCGACTGTGGACGGACACCGCGTCGCACCTTGAGACCAACTTTGCCAGCGAACGGGCATAACGAGCGCCCTCCGGCAGAATGACCCCGGCCGCCTGAGCGGAAGGCGACCAGACTAGGACCTGAGGGCCGAACGGCAGCAGTCGGGCCAAAACCTCTCGGCCTATCGCGCCGTACCCCACAACGCCGATCAGAGCACCCTTCATATCCCGGCCTAATAGATCAGGCCCGCGCTAAGCGCCGCTTTTCAGAGCGCAGGCCAGCGAGTCGGCCCGTCGGAACAGCCCCAGCAGCAAAAAGGCCGCGTACTCCGCCACAGTCGTCGTGTTCGCCCCCGGGACGCAGCTCACCGCCACCCCACGTCTTTTGGCCGCGGGAATATCCACGTTTGACGGCGGCCCGCCGCACTTGGCGATGATCCCCAAGTTCTTCGCCTTGTCGATCAGCTCCGCGTCGATCGCCGTCGCCGACGTGATAATCACGGCTCGGGACGGCCCAATCAGTCGGGCCGTCAGCTCTCGGCTCACCGGCCCGCTCGGCGTGAAGAACCGAACGTCCCCCAGACCGTCCAGCTCGCTGAACCACTCCATCGGGCCTTCCGGCTCGATCACGGTCACAAGCGGTTTCTGTCCCACAGCTCCACCTCCCGGCGCTTCCTAGAGAAGCAGACTTCAAGCTCATTGTATCATCGGGAATTTCACCGGCGCGGGCCGCCGGCGGACAAAAAGAAAAACGATGAAATTCTTGCTTGCTTCCAGCCCGACAGTCATATACAATTCGGCCACAAAGCGCCCCGTTTTTAAGGGCGCGGAAGGAGGGCGCATAACAGATATGAACAGCACGTTCCAGCTCAGTCCCGACCAGGCGTCGGCGCTGGCGGAGAAATACGGCAGTCCCCTCGTCGTCCTGTCGCTCAAACAGGCCGAGCAGAACTACCGGACCCTGTCCGACTGGCTCAATCGCGTGAAACTTCACTATGCCATGAAGTCCAACCCGGCAGAACCCTTGCTCAAGACCTTTGCGGACCTAGGCAGCGGCTTTGACGTAGCCACAATCGGCGAGATTAAAACGCTCCTGCAGTTGGGCGTTGATCCCAGCCGGCTCATCTACGCCAACCCCACAAAACCGGAAAACTGGATCGCCCAAGCGTGGAAACTCGGCGTCACCCGGTTCACCTACGACTCGCCGGCTGAAGTTGGCAAAATAGCCGCCAACGCTCCTGGCGCCTCGGTCTGGCTTCGGGTCAGAATCGCCAACCCCGGCGCGCTCGTCAACCTCAACAGCAAATTTGGCGCCTCACAGGCCGACGCGCTTGACCTGCTCCAGCTGGCCAAAAGCAAAGGGCTTGACGTCGCCGGCCTCAGTTTCCACGTCGGAAGCCAGACGAGAGACTCCGGCCCGTACCTCAACTCCTTAGCCGTCTGCCGCCGAATCTTCAACGAAGCGGCGGAGATGGGGGTGCCGCTCAGATCGTTAGACATCGGCGGTGGCTTCCCAATCGTCGAGCTCGGCTACGACATCGACCAAGAGACCATGGACAGCCAGATCCGGGACGAACTGGAAGACCTCTTCCCCGAGACCGAACTGCTGGCCGAACCCGGCCGGGCCCTGTGCGGCACCACAGCCAACCTGATAACCAGCGTCATCGGCAAACAGGTGCGGGACGGCCAGGACTGGTACATCCTCGACGACGGCATCTACGGCACCTTCTCGGGCATCCTGTTTGACCACTGGGACTTTGAACTGCTCAGCGCCAAAACGGGCCCGCTGTACCTGTCCACGTTCGCCGGCCCGAGCTGTGACTCTCTGGACGTCCTGTTCCGCGACCGTTCCACGCCGGAACTCGAAGTCGGCGACCGGCTCGTCGTCCCGGCCTGCGGCGCGTACACGTCCGCGTCAGCCACCACATTCAACGGATTCTCCCTCACCCCGATCGTCATCTGGGAAGAGGTCAAAGAAAGCCTATAAACGCCTGCAACCAACGCTTCGGCGGCCTCGCAGACCCCTGCGAAGCCGCCGATTTTGTAACGAGAGCGCCGCGAAGGTAAAATATTCAGATAACTAGACATAAAATGCCACCTCGTTGAAAAGTATTTGATAATGCGGTCATAAAATATTGCCATGCTAAAAAATAAGGGTATTTATACAGTAGGTATGTAATTATATTTTTAGACCTATTTTTAGTAGTTGTTGACCGAAACGACACCGAGTTGTAACATTGCTCCTGTTCGCCGCGGAACAGACGCGGCGG
>NZ_AWWC01000005.1:0-23091 GCF_000468895.1 Jonquetella sp. BV3C21
GTAAACGTAAACGTAAAACGTAAAACGTAACGTACGTACGTACGTACGACGTACGACTCGCACGCNCGTCGTTTTTTATTCGTTAGGAGTCTCGCTCTCTTTGGAAGGAAAGAAGCTCTGAAGCACCCAAGCCTTTGCAGACGTGAACTTATCGGCAATGCCGCTGCTCATCTGGCGAAGTGACTGCTCATACGACCGCAGTTGAGCGCTGATTCGCTCTAACGGACCGCTTTGAGCCTGACTTGAAGGCGTGACGACCCGGTGGCAGGGCAGAAAAAGAGGCCACGGGTTTTGCCGCAGCGCCTTGACCACCGATGAGACGCTGCCGCTCAGGCCGCAGCTTTGAACGATCTCCTGCGGGGTAGCGGTCGCGCCGGGTTCCGGAAGGAGACGAATGATCGCCCCGTAGACTCGGCTGAAAAAAGGAGAGAGAGGCCGAGGCGTGCAGAGCGTCAGGTGCACGTCTTCGCCGTTCCAGACCGCGTTCCACGCATCGCTCAGCCAGTCGGGCACAAAATGGTTATTCTCTCGGGCCGTTGTCGCGCAAGTTGCCAGTACTCCGCGGTCGCACCATTCCATCCACCAATTCCCCAGCGGGCTTGACAGCACGACCGAACCGGAAGGCGCTAAAAGACAGTGTTCAATGCTCAATGTCATAGCTGGAGACCTCCGTGATTACCAATACAGGCGTGACAGGATCAGAACAGTCGCGATCACCGTAGAAATCATCGTGTGAATCTCGCTCGTCCCGATAACGTCAAACAACCAAGGCCCGCTGAGCTCCTGAAGGCTTGGCAGACGGGGAATAAACGCTTTGACTTTTTTGCAGTAAGCGTCGTATTGAGCCCCAAAGCGGGCTTTGAGGAAAAGTTCCTCGTGCGGGACGATCAGCAGGACGTACACGCCGACGAACGCCGCGAGGAAAACGACCACCGCCGCCCAGCCGGCCATCAGGGCCCAGCCGAGGCCCATGATGCCGTTGGCCACGTAGAGCGGGTTTCGGACGATGCTGTACGGTCCCCACGTGGTCAGCTGAACGGCCTTCACCTTTTCGCCCCGGTAAAGGCGAATGCAGCCGGCCCCCCAGATTCTGAGCAGCTGTCCCAAGACGACCAGAACGCCGCCGGTCCAAGCGCGGCAGACCGAAGGCTTGGCGAGCAGAAGAATCAGGACGAACAGAAGGGTCCAGATGGCCCCGCGGTACTGAAACGTTAGGGCTCTCAGCCGGGCCAGATCAGGCCGCGTCGTTTCGCTCGGACTCATCGCCGTCATCTCCTTCAATGAGCTTTTCGGCCTGTCCCCAGCCGATCAGCTTGATGGCCACAAGACAGCCGAGGAAAATCGAAATGTACTCGGTCATAAAACGCCAGAAGATTGCCGTAACGCCGGCAAGGTTCCAAGGGACGAGCAGCCCGAAGAGCGCCGCCCCGCCGCCTTCTGCCACGCCGCTAGCGCCGGGTGTGGGGATGAAGTACAGAATGAACATGAACATCGCCTGAGCTGAGATGGCCTGAATGTAGTTGACCGGCAGACCCAAGGCGCAGATGAGAATCGGTAGCACGGAAAAAATAGCCATCAGCTGCAGTACAGACAACAAAACCGCTCCGAAAAAGGAACGCCGTCCGGCGCCCAACATGAGCCGAATGTTCGAGCTGTAACTGTCCATCTCCTGCCCCAGCCGACGGTAGATCTTCAGCACCGGCAGGCGTTTCAGCCGCTTGAAGCGCCGAAGCCAGAGGGTAAACCGACCGATAAGCCGGCGCAGCGTTTCAGGGTGTACTACGCTGAAGATAAACACGGTCCAGACCACAACCGACAGCAGAAGGACGTAGATGAACACGCCGACCACAGCCTTGTGTCCGTGAAGCAGCTCCGGCGCCAAGAGTATCGCCGACGGGGCGGCAATGCTCAGGATAAACGTGGAAAGCAAGGTTCGAATCAGCGTGATCGCCACGCCGCTGCCGACAGGCACGCCGTCTCTTTTATAAAGGACGAACACCTGAAACGGGCCGCCGCCGACTTGCATCGGCGTTACCGCGCAGCCGAAATATAAAAGCCACGTCAGGAGCAGCCCCCGGCCGAACGTTATCTTGTAGCCCATCGAGCGGGCAACGAGGCAGAACCGCCCGGCGTCGCACCCCCAAGAGGCGAAGACGGCCAGCAGGGCAAACGAGACAATTCTCCAATCTGCCGACGAAATGACGTCAAGAGCCTTTTTGTCAAGGCTTGACCAGATAACGACCGCGCTGACTCCCATCGTGAGCAGCAGGAAGATGATCAGACCTCGCTTGAGACTCATCTGGCGTCCTCCCCGCCGGCATGGCCGCCGCAGCAGGACTCACAGCAGCAACAGCCGCCTTCGTGCTCGCACCCGCACTCGTCTTCGTCGTCGCTGAACTCCTCAGACGCTTTCAGGTCGTTGATCAGGTCGTCCGCGAACTGCTGGGTCGCCGATGAGAAAGTCTCCCAGTCGCCTCGGAACTCTTCGCTGGAAACGTCAGACGACAGACGGCTTTTTAGGTCTGCGGCGAGTGAAAGGACCTTTTCGTACTCGTCGGTATCGACGTCGCATTCCGGGTAGGTCTGAACGACCATCTCGAGCGCTTGGCGGGCAAACTCCAAGCACTCAGCCATCTCATTTTCTGAGGAGACTCCGACGCTCTGCTTCTCCGTTTGAACGTTTAAGTCTTTTTTTAGCTCAGAGAGAACTGCGATCCCGACGCCGTACTCGGACGCCGTGGTCACGTCGACGTCAATATCGTCTGGAACCGTCAAAAGGTCCTCTTCGCTCAGGGCTTCACCGTCTGAAATCATCTCTAAAATGACGCGGCCGTCCCATGCGAGTTCATCTCTTAAAGCCTGAAGAAGCTCGGCTCGGCTGAGAGGCGTGCCCTCGCTGGACCACTCGACGCCGTCGACAAAAAATCTCACGCGTTTTACCCCTTCCGTCATGGATTCGCCCTATTGTACCATTATTCAGTTCTTCAAGGAGAACAAGCGTCTGCAATTTACGGACGACCATTTATCGGAGCGTGATCTGCATGGACGATAAAGCCGATCGGGCCGGAGAACTGCCTGAAATCAGCCGGCGTATCAGGCGGCTGATTGGCCGCGCCAT
Source organism: Jonquetella sp. BV3C21 (assembly GCF_000468895.1). Lineage (NCBI taxonomy): Bacteria > Thermotogati > Synergistota > Synergistia > Synergistales > Dethiosulfovibrionaceae > Jonquetella > Jonquetella sp. BV3C21. The sequence continues at coordinate 3,119 of NZ_AWWC01000005.1, forward strand.
CTACCGGTTTGACTTGATTCACCCCGGCGACCGTATTGCCGTCGGGCTTTCTGGCGGCAAAGACAGCTCTCTTCTTCTCTACGCCTTGGCCTGTATGAAACGGTGGAGCCCCGTCAAATTTACGCTTCAGGCTCTGACAGTGGATATGACCGACGGCAACTGGGATACCCGGCCGATGGCCGCGCTGTGCGACATGCTCGATGTGCCCTACCAGGTCGTTACGTTTCCGGTTGTTAGCGCCATCGAAGGGCGGAACGAGCGATCGCCCTGCAGCTTCTGCGCCAACATTCGCCGGGGAATCCTGGACGGCACGGCGCGCCAGTTAGGCTGCAACTCGGTCGCTCTGGGCCATCATTTGGACGATACGGTTGAAACGGTTCTGATGAACCTCTTTCGGGGCGGAAGGTTTCGGGCGTATTTGCCCCGCCTGTATCAGGACCGAAGTCAAGTGTGGGTCATTCGGCCGTTAGTCTACTTGACGGAGCGGCAGGTTCGCCTTGAAAACGAGCGTCTTGGCCTGACCCGTTTTCACCTGTCCTACACCTGTCCTTTTTCTTCCGACACCGAGCGGGCGAGGACGAAAGAGTTAGTTCGGAAACTTGAGGAGACGTTCCCTTCGCTAAAGAGCAACGTCCAGCACGCTTTGGAAACTTTGACAGAGGACGACCTTTGGCGTCACGTGTGTCAACTTCGGCGGGATGACCTTGGAGAAACGGGCAACCAACTTCGGAAGAAATCGGTAGAAGGGCTTCAAGAGGGACTCTCTTGAGGTCCTTCTCCGCTTTTATGTTTCGTTCTGACTTTGAATTGGGGATGAAAGACGAGGACGAAACCGAAAGGTCAGGCGGCCAAGGCTCACTTTTGCATCAATACGTAAAAAGATGGCATTTGTTCCCAGAAGACTGTATAATACACACAAGTATGTTCGCGGGGGTTCTTTTTTTGTCGGCTCTTTGTGAATCGATGAACATATTGGAATATCAAATTAGGGGGATGCTGCATGTTTAAGATCTTGGAAAAAAAGGCGATCATGCACAACGAGTTTGATATCTGGATTGACGCTCCTCGCATTGCCAGAAACGGCCGTGCAGGACAGTTCTGCGTGCTCTGCCCGACGGAGACAGGCGAACGCATACCACTGACGATTGCGGATTACGACCGAGAGGGCGGGCGTATTCGGATGATTTTCCAAGTGGTCGGGAAGACGACGAACCAGCTGGCTCATCTCGAGGTCGGCGATTCGATTCATGATATCCTGGGCCCCCTCGGACGGCCCAGCGAAATTGAAAACTACGGCACTGTGCTGATGATCGGCGGCGGCGTGGGCATTGCTGCCCTATATCCGATCCTGAAGGCTTTGAAGGAAGCTGGAAACAAGACAATTACCATCCTCGGCGGACGCACTTCAAACCTCGTCATCATGAAGGACGAGTGCGCCAAGTACTCGGACGAGTTGCTGATCACCACTGACGACGGCTCCGAAGGGATCAAGGGCGTCGTGACGACCGCGATGGACATGCTGGCCCAGAGAGGAGAAAAGGTTGACTACTGCTGGGCGATCGGTCCGTCCATCATGATGAAGTTCGCCTCGATGAAGGCCAAAGAGCTGAATATTCCCTGCTGGGTGTCCCTGAACCCGATTATGATCGACGGTACTGGTATGTGCGGCGGCTGCCGGGTAACTGTCAACGGCGAGATCCGTTTCGCCTGCTGCGACGGCCCGGAGTTTGACGGCTGGGGTGTCAACTGGAACGAGTTTATGACGAGGCTTCGGCAATATAAGGACGAGGAAAAGATCTCGGCCGACAAATTTGCCGCTGAGGTAGGTGCTTAACATGGCTATCTCGCCGAAGAAAACTCCGATTTCAGAACAGGATCCCAAGGTCCGCGCGCATAACTTTAAAGAAGTCTGCTTGGGCTACACGCCAGAAGAAGCGATGCAGGAGGCGTCCCGCTGCCTGAACTGCAAAAACACTCCCTGTGTCAAGGGCTGCCCGGTCAGCATCAATATCCCCGGGTTTATCAAGCAGGTAAAAGAGAACAACTTCCAAGGCGCTTGGGAGATCCTTTCTAGCTCAACCGCTCTGCCGGCGGTCTGCGGTCGGGTTTGCCCGCAGGAGAACCAGTGCGAGGGTCCCTGCACCGTCGGAAAGATAAAGAACCGGGCAACCGGCGAACAGAATGACTCTGTGGCCATCGGCAAGCTCGAGCGTTTTGTGGCCGACTGGAAAGCAACTCAGCCGAAGGCTCCCGCGGCTCCGATTCCCTACAACGGCAAGGGAAAAGTCGCCGTCGTCGGTTCCGGCCCGTCCAGCCTGACGGTTGCCGGAGATCTGGTGAAGCTGGGCTACAAAGTCAAGATTTTTGAGGCCCTGCACAAGGCCGGCGGCGTTCTGATGTACGGTATTCCTGAATTCCGTCTTCCCAAGACGGTCGTTCAGCACGAGATCGGCGGTCTAAAAGAGTTGGGCGTCGAGATTGAGTGCAACGTGATCGTCGGCCGTACGATGACCATTGAGGAACTTCGCAAGGAGTACGACGCCGTCTATATCGCCACCGGCGCCGGCACGCCCAAGTTCGCCGGCGTCCCCGGCACCAACCTGAACGGCGTTTTCTCCGCCAGCGAGTACCTGACGCGGATTAACCTGATGCACGGCTACGAGTTCCCCAATTTTGACACTCCGACGAAGAAGTCGAAGAACGTGTTTGTCATCGGCGGCGGCAACGTGGCAATGGACGCGGCCAGAAGCGCTCTGCGCCTTGGCGCTGAGTCGGTGACGGTCGTGTACCGCCGCTCGCTGGAAGAGCTGCCGGCCCGTATCGAAGAGTACCATCACGCGGTTGAAGAGGGCGTGAAGTTTGAGTTCCTCACCGCCCCGATGGAGTACTTGGGGTACGAAGGCGACGACAAGAACAAGATGGGCACTCTGGTGGGCATCAAGTGCATTCGGATGGAACTCGGCGAGCCCGACGAGTCCGGGCGGCGCCGCCCGGTGGAAAAGCCCGGCAGCGAGTTCGTCCAGGAGTGCGACACGATCATCGAAGCCATCGGTCAGAGTTCAAACCGGGTGCTCCTTGACGCTTGGCCTGAGCTGAACACGACGAAACGCGGATATATCGTCGCGACCGAACCCGAAGGTGCTACGAGCGTCGAGGGCGTTTACGCCGGCGGCGATATCGTTACGGGCGCGGCCACGGTTATCCTCGCGATGGGCGCCGGCAAGGACGCGGCAAAGGCTATCGACGAGTACCTGACGAAAAAAGCCGAAGCTAAGAAGTAGCCTCTCCAACGCGCAGGACTATTATGAGCTGTCACGGGGAGACGAACTTTAAGGCAAATCCCGAAGGGCTGACCTGGGAAGCGTTCCGAGATCAGACAATTGATCTGGCCGCCGCCCGGGGCGATGAGAAGTTTAACGCTTACGTTAAAGGCGTGACGCCTCGAGCGTGGGAACACGTGCTGTCAGAGAACTTTTTCACCCCGAAGGCCGCGGAAGCCCGGCTGTGGAAGTTCTACCAGTCGGACGTGGTCGGTCAGAACTAGGGCGGAAGCGACACTAAAAAGAAGCCGGTCGGACAGATACCTGTCCGGCCGGCTTTTCGTTTCTTTTCCTAAATCAGGGCGGCTTTCAACTGTCGGATCTCCTGGGCGTAGCCGTCCAAGTCGTTGGGCGTCTCCAAATAGATGGGCAGGCGGCAGATTCTCGGGTCGTTCAGGAATTCGACGAGCTTTTCAAAGCCAAGGCTCCCCTCGCCCAGCTTGGCGTGCCTGTCTTTGCGGGAGGCAAACGGCGTGAGCGAGTCGTTGACATGCAGGGCCTTCAGCCGATCAAGCCCAATAAGGCGGTCGAACTCGTCGAGAAGGGCCGTCGGGGCGTTCTTTAAGTCGTAGCCGGCCGAATAGATGTGGCAGGTATCGAGGCACACGCCAAGCCGAGCTGAGTTCGAGACCCGACGCAGTATTTCCCCTAGCTCCTGAAAGGAGGAGCCGACTTCCGTCCCCTTTCCGGACATGGTTTCAAGCAGGACGTCCGTACTGGTCACCTTGGGAAGTACCTCGTCCAGCAGAGAGACGATCATGCTGAGCGCTTCTGAGGTTCCCTGTCCGACGTGGCAGCCGGGATGAAAGTTGTACAGGTTGTCGGGAAAGAACTCGTCCATGATGGACAGGTCGCGGGCCATAACTGACCGGGCAAATTCCCGAACGCTTTCCTTATCCGAGCACGGGTTCAGCGTGTAGGGCGCGTGGCACAGGATTGGCCCATTTGAGCCGAGCCACGTTCTCAGCTCTGCGGCGTCCCGAGCGGAAATCGTTTTGCTTCGGCTTCCTCTGGGATTAGTCATGAAGAACTGAAAGCACGTCCCGCCGATCGACTCAGCAGCCCGCGCCATGGCGGCGTACCCATTGGCAACCGATAGGTGGCATCCTATTGGACGGCTTGTCATCCAAAATCTCCTTTCGGTGAGAAAAATGAAAACCACCCGGAAAGTCCTCTTCCGGGTGGTCAGTCACGTCATTAAAAGGGTTACTTGCCGGCAGGCGGGTTGACCGTCACCTTGGGCAGTTCCGGGAACTTGGGAGTGTAAGAATCGACGATTTTAAGGATGTCAGGTGTGATGCTAACGGTGTTGGAGAACGCCAAGACGAGCCGGGAGCTGAGAACAATGTCGTATTTGCTGGAGTTCTTCTTATACCACTGGTTCACAGCGGCACTCAGCTGTTGAGAGAGAACGCTGTTTACCGCGGCACGCTCGCGGTCCATCTGCTGGTTCAGCGTGTACTCGGCCTGGGCGAGGACTTTTTTAGCCTCGTCGGTCTGCTCCTTGCCCTTGTACATTTCGGCCAGCTTGTCGTAAGCGCCCTGCAGGATCTTCTGAGCTTCAACCAAGTGGGCCTGTCCAGCTTTAGCTGCTTTCGATTCAGAGAAAATCTTGTCGACGTTGACAACAGCTACAGGACCAGCCACGGCAGCAGATGCAAGACATACAGCCGACAAAGCAGCAACGACGAGCGCAAGGCACTTTTTCATTGAGAAATGACCTCCTTAATTTAGAAGCATGACTGCACGATTATACCACGTTCAGTGTTAAGTACTCATTTTCAAATAAGCGCCGATAAAGGTGTTCAAGATTTTATTCCTTGAAGAGTTCCTTCTCAATTGCCGAAATTATTTCTCTTGCCGCAGCGGTCGGCGTCATGGAGCCGTCTGCCACGCCGCTGTTGACTCGCGACCGGGCGGTGACGATCACAGGGTTGCGCTCGATGACGTCGTGAAGGAACTCGTCCACCATCGTGCTGACCCAATCGATGTTCTGCTCGCGACGTCGGCGCTCGAAAACGCCCGACGCCGTGACGTTCTCCTTGAACTGGCAGATCACGTCCCACATCTCGGGAACCCCTTCGCCGGTGACAGACGAACAGACGTAGGCCCGGCTGTGCCAGCCTTCGGTGGCAGGGCGAAGGTAGTGCAGCATCTGGTCGAAGTCAGCCCGGGCGACGAGCGCTTTCGGCCGGTTATCCCCGTCTGCTTTGTTGACGAGAATCGAGTCGGCCAGCTCCATAATGCCTTTTTTGATACCCTGCAGGTCATCCCCCGCGCCGGTGATGGCGACCATGAGGAAATAGTCCACCATGCCGCGGACGGTCGTCTCGCTCTGTCCTACGCCGACCGTTTCAACAAGAATGACGTCATATCCGGCCGCCTCGCACAGCAACATCGTTTCCCGGCTCTTACGAGTGACGCCGCCAAGAGTTCCGCCTGATGGGGACGGGCGAATAAAGGCGTTCGGTTCCCTTGAAAGCTGCTCCATTCGCGTTTTATCGCCGAGGATTGAGCCCTTGGAAATCGAGCTCGACGGGTCAACAGCCAACACGGCGACCTTATGCCCCAACCTGCACAGGTGCGTTCCCAGCGCCTCAATGAAGGTGCTTTTGCCGGCACCCGGAACGCCTGTGATGCCGACTCGAATTGACTGGCCGGTATGAGGCAAAATAGACGAAACGATTTGCTGTCCCAGCTCGAAGTGCTTAGGAGCGTTGCTCTCGATGACTGTAATGGCTTTTGAGAGAATCATCCGGTTGCCGGCTAAAATGCCCGCCACGTAGTCCTCAGCCGTGAACCGGCGGCGCTGCGGACGGCTGGCGTCGGGCAATGCCGCGCCTTCGTCCGCGACGCCGGTCATAACTCGTCCCGCGTAAGCGCCGTCAGCCCCTTCAGGCTGCCACTCGGGACGGTACAGGTCGTACGTTTCGGCCATTCCTGCTAGTTCACTTCGACTTCCGACAGCTCAAGACGCTTGTTCAGGATCTCGAGCATCTGCTTGGCTGCGGCAGGAATGACGGTTCCGGGGCCGAAGATAGCCGCCGCGCCGTGATCGTACAGGAACTGGTAATCCTGAGCTGGGATAACGCCGCCGGCAACGACCATGATGTCACCCCGGCCGCGCTTTTTCAGCTCTTCAACCAGCTGGGGAAGCAGGGTCTTGTGACCTGCCGCCAGACTGCTCATGCCGATGATGTGAACGTCGTTGTCCACCGCGTCTTGAGCCGCCTCTGCCGGCGTCTGGAAGAGCGGCCCCACGTCCACGTCGAAGCCCATGTCGGCGTAGGCGGTCGCCACAACCTTGGCGCCCCTGTCGTGGCCGTCCTGCCCCATTTTGGCCACCATGATACGGGGACGTCGGCCTTCCCTGGCTTCGAACTCGTCGGTCATATGGCGCACTTCTTCCATGATTTCGTTGTCGCCGAACTCAGTGCTGTAGATGCCCGAGATTGAACGAATGACAGCCTTGTGGCGGCCGCATACCTTCTCGATAGCGGCTGAGATTTCGCCCAGCGACGCCCGCGCCCGCGCGGCTTCGACGGACAGTTCAAGCAGGTTTCCATCGCCGGTTTCCATTGACTTCGTGATGGCGTTCAGCCATTTGTCGACGTCCTCTTGGTTCCGGTTCGCCCGCAGCTTTTCGAGACGGGCAATCTGGGCCTGGCGTACCGCCGTGTTGTCCACGTCCAAAATGTCCAGAGGGTCTTCCTTTTCCAGCTGGTAGGCGTTGATGCCGACAATTTTTTCCTTGCCCGAATCGATGTGAGCCTGCCGTCTGGCCGCCGCTTCTTCAATGCGCATCTTCGGAAGCCCGGTGTCGATAGCCTTTGCCATGCCGCCCAAGGACTCGACTTCCTGAATGTGTCCCCAAGCGCGGCGAATGAGCTCATTGGTGAGCGACTCGACGTAGTAGGAGCCAGCCCACGAATCGATGACCTGACAGACGTTCGTCTCGTCCTGAATGTACAGCTGGGTGTTTCGGGCAATTCGGGCTGAGAAGTCGGTCGGCAGGGCAATTGCCTCGTCAAGGGCGTTGGTGTGCAGCGACTGGGTGTGTCCCAGCGCGGCGCCCATGGCCTCGACGCAGGTTCGGGTCACGTTGTTGAACGGGTCCTGTGCCGTCAGACTCCAGCCGGAGGTCTGACTGTGAGTCCGCAGGGCCATCGACTTGGTATTCTTGGCGTCGAAGCTCTTGACGATTTTCGCCCAGAGCATTCGGGCAGCACGCATTTTAGCGACTTCCATAAAGTAGTTCTTGCCGATTGCCCAGAAGAACGAAAGCCGGGAGGCGAAGTCGTCGACCTGCAGTCCCGCCTTGATTCCCGTGCGGATGTACTCCAGCCCGTCAGCCAGGGTGTAGCCCATTTCGATGTCGGCGGTGGCGCCTGCCTCCTGCATGTGATAGCCCGAGATGGAAATGCTGTTGAACTTGGGCATGTTGTGCGACGTGTAGGCGAAAATGTCGCCGATGATCCGCATCGAAGGCGCCGGCGGGTAAATGTAGGTGTTGCGAACCATAAATTCTTTCAGGATATCGTTCTGGATCGTGCCAGACAGGATGCTCTTGTCAACGCCCTGCTCCTCAGCGGCCACGATGTAGAACGCCATGACCGGCAGAACGGCCCCGTTCATGGTCATTGACACGGACATTTGGCCGAGCGGAATGCCCGAGAACAGTATCTCCATGTCGAGAATGGAGTCGACTGCCACGCCGGCTTTACCGACGTCACCGACGACCCGCGGGTGATCCGAGTCGTATCCTCGGTGGGTTGCCAGGTCGAACGCGATGGAAAGACCCTTCTGACCGGCGGCGAGGTTGCGCCGGTAGAACGCGTTGCTCTCCTCGGCGGTGGAAAATCCGGCGTACTGGCGAACGGTCCAAGGCCGAATCACGTACATCGTGGCGTACGGGCCTCTGAGGAACGGCGGCAGCCCGGCGACATAGCCTAAATGACGGCAGGAGGCGATGTCCTCCGCGTTATACAGGGGCTGAACGTCGATCTGCTCCATCATGCGGACGCACAGCTCTTCGACGGAATGGCCAGTTTCGGCCTGAACGCGCTTTTTCCACTCGCTGTAGCTCTCAGAGCGCGACGCGCCGCATGCCTTCAAGGCGACGCCGCTGAAATCGACAGAACTCATCAGCAGATCCCCCTTTCCTTCTGGATGGCGGTCAGAATGCTGAGACAGTCTGCCTTGACGTGAATGAACTCGTCAACCCCCGCTTCGACGTAAGCGTCCTTCATCTCCGGGGCCGGAGCTCCGGCCAGGATGACCTTGACGTTCGGGTTGCCGGCCTTGATGGCACGCGCTGTCGGCGGGACAAGTTCGGGATACGTGGCGTCAGTCGAGCAGATGATGGCCACGTGGGCGCCGCTTTCGAGGGCCGCCGCTGCGGCTTCTTCCGGCGTGGCGAACCCGTCGTTGCCGATGACTTGGAAGTGAGCGACTTCCATGAACCCGCGGCTGAAGTCCGCTCGCGGTTTGTGCTGCGGGATAGGTCCCATGTTGCAGAGGAATACCTTGACGTTCTCGTTGCCGGCAGCGACCCAGTCCTCGGTGCGCTTTCTGAGCGCTTCAAACTGTTCGGTCCAGTGGTGGGCCGCTATAGGCTCGACGGAAAGGTCGTCGGCCCGACGCCATGTCCCAGCGATCTCGCCGAGGGTGGCACCGTTTTCTGCTGCCAGAACGGCGTTTTCGACGCTGACGTCGTCGGCCAGACGACGAAGGGATTCTTCTGCCGCTTGAGTGGGACGTGCTTTTTTGTGCTCGGCCACCGCTTGCCGGCGGGACGCCTTGAAGGCTTCAGGGTCAAAGGTCGACTTTTCGAGCGGCGTTTCGGCCATGTTGGCGTACATATTGATCCCAACGGCCCGGTCTTTTCGCGTCGAGAGAGCCTTGAACCGGGCGCGCAGCGTTTCGTTCACAGAGGACTGAACTGTCCCGTGCTTCAGCGACTCGAGGATCCCGCCTTCGGCTTCGACAGCTTGGAACAGGCTCCACGCCTTTTCGGCAACCTGAGAAGTCAGCTTTTCGACAAACCATGAGCCGCCGGCCGGGTCGACCGGCGTCGTCATGTTGAACTCGGTGCGGAACATGATCTGTTGGTTTCGGGCGATTCGGCGAGCCTGTTCCGTGCTTGGCCTGACGGTCCGATCAAACGGGTTGATCTGCAGCAGGTCAAGGCCGCCGACGATGCCGCTGAACGCCTGGGTCGTCGCCCGCAGAATGTTCACGTACGGGTCGTAGGTTGTGGCGGTAAAACTGGACGTGCTGGCCATGACCTGCGCCTTCTGGGCCTCGGCTCCGGCGCCGAAGGCCTCGCTTACCGTGGACCAGAGCACCCGAAGGGCCCGAAGCTTGGCGATCTCCATAAAGAAGTTGGCGCCCAGGGAGACGCGGAACCGAATTTGACCGCTGGCCTCGTCGGCGCTCAGACCACGGTCCATCAGGGCGCGGACGTAGAACGCAGCTGAGGCGATGGTCAGAGCCAGTTCCTGAACGGCCGACGCGCCTCCGTCGGCGTAAGGCGTGCCGCTGGCAATAACTGTCCGCAACTTTGGCGACGATTGGCACGCCGTGCGGGCTAGCTGGGCCATGTGGTCAAGCGCCGTTTCAAGCGGCTCGTCCAAACGGCCCCATTGGGCCAACTCGCTCAGCGGATCTGCCCCGATGCAGCCGGACAGTTTCTCAATCTCCTGTCCGCGGTGGGCCATACAGGCCCGAAGCAGGGCGTAAAAAGGCAGGGCGTCGCAGCCGGCGTTGACGTGCAGCGGATACGCCGTTAGGTCGATCCCGTCGGTCAGCTGGTCCAGCTCGTCGGCGGTCGCTAAAGAGACGGCCCGTCCGCTTTGGTGAAGCGCCTCGTCAAAGCAGCGGCGAGTTCCTTCGTCCAGAGCGATATTGATCACGTCGGCGCCTTTTTTCAGCTCGTCGCAGAGCGCGCTGTGCGCGTCAGCGATGCCGGCATACTCGCAGGCTTGAGCGATTCCCCACGGGTGTTGCTCGTACCCGCCGGCAAAGCAGCCGCGAAGGTACGGCGCCTCTCCCGGCGCGCTGTCAAGGTTCTCCAACCCGTCGATGTCGTAGCCCCAGTACATGCCGTTCAGAACGATGCCCTCGTATGTCTTGGTGAACATCTTCTTCTCGAACGGCGCCCCCTTCAGTAGCTTCTCAACCGCCTCTTTCCACTCGTCAAACGTCGGCTTGGGAAACTCGTCGAAGGTGACGTCCGGCAAATGCTGGACGTCTGTGCTTTTTTCGTCGTTCGCCACTGTCGATCCTCTCCTCCCGATTACTGATGCTCCGTTCCCAATCTCATGCTCCGTCACGCGGGCCGGCTGTTCTTCGGGGCACTGACGCGGGCGCTTCAGCAGGCGCTCCGTGCCGTCGGCTTCGCCGGCCGCTTCTTTGCAGCAATCTATTTAAAGATTTTACACGGCTTCATTGACAAAATCTAGCCAAGAGAACCTTCCGTAAGGTTTCGTTTGTCGCCCCCAACCGGAAATGTTAGTCTAATCTGGTATTTTTTGTTGGAAGAGGGGGAAGCGTTATGCCATCGAATCATGACTGTCTGTCTCTTATTGGACCCATCGTCGATCGAATGTCCGGCGAACTGATAGAACTGAGTCATTCGATTCACGATCACCCTGAGCTGGGCCTTGAAGAGTACAAGGCCGCCGAATGGCTCACGTCGTTCATATCCCGTCACGGGTTTACGATCCAGCGTCCGTACATGGGCTTGGAGACGGCCTTTCGGGCAGTCTGCGGAACCGTTGGGAAGGGGCCGCAAATCGCCTTCTTAGCCGAGTACGACGCGCTGAAAGGTCTGGGACATGCCTGCGGCCACAATATCATCGCCGCGTCGTCGGCCGGCGCCGCAGCCGCTTTGGCCGAGGCTCTTCAAGGGCGCGAGGGCGCCGTGTATCTCTACGGCACCCCGGCCGAGGAGACGTTTGGGAGCAAGGTGCTCATGTCGGACCGCGGCGCGTTTGACGGAATCGACTGCGCGATGATGATGCACCCGTCTGCTGAGCTGAACATCGTCGGCCGCGGAGGCTTGGCGGCCGTTTCGCTTGACGTGGTATTTGAGGGCAAGCCGGCCCACTCCAGCAAGCCGGACGACGGGATCAACGCCCTGACTTCGGCAATCGGCCTGTTCAACGCGGTCAACGCCCAACTTCACCTGTGGCCGAACAAGAGCAAGATCAACGGCATCATCACCGAAGGGGGCCAGGCTTCAAACGTCATTCCTGACCGAGCCTGCTGCTCCTTTACCATGAGGGCGGAGCGAAAGGACCAAATCGTGCCAATGATCGAGGACTTCAAGCGGCTCGTCCAGGCCAGCGCTCTTCTGACCGGAGCGAAAAGCTCGGTGACAGTCGGCTCTGTGATGGCTGAGCGGCACTGCAACAGGGTGTTGGACGCGGCGTTCAAAAACGCCGTGGAGGCTTTGGGTGAACCGGTCGTTTGGGCCGACCCGAACGGCATGTTCGGCTCGTCGGATATCGGCAACGTTTCGTTGCTCGTCCCAGCCATTCACACGTATCTTTCGCTGGAAATTCCCGGCTGCGTCGGGCATACGCCGAAGTTCTGCCAGGCGGCCCGCTCCGAGCGGGGCGACAGAATAGCGGTTTTAGGCGCCAAGGCGCTGGCGATGACGGGCTGGCAGGTCGCGACCGACGGGGTGACCTTGCAGGCGGCCCGCCGGGAGTACGAGGAACAGGTGCTTCCCCATCGGTGCTAGTTCTCTTTCCGGCGGCGGCCAAAACACTTGCCGCATCCATGACAGCCGGTCGGACAGCGGCCTTTTCCGTGGCCGGCAAGAAGGCTCACGGCGATTGCCGGGACGGCAATCACGGCAAAAAACAGAATGGTTTTAAGCATGGCAGCACCTTCTTTAGGTTTTCCCGCGGGGGCCAGAGGGGGAATCTGCGGGACTAGGAGACATTTACATGAACAATTTCACGACTCGGGGGGAAAAGGGATGAGTCCAACTCAGGGGAAATTAGTTCGGCGAATTATCCGAATTGACGAGGAAAAATGTGACGGCTGCGGCCAGTGCGCTACGGCATGTCACGAGAACGCCATAGAAATTATTAACGGCAAGGCAAAACTGGTGAGCGACACGTACTGCGACGGTCTGGGCGACTGCCTTGGACAGTGCCCCAGAGGCGCCATATCTTTTGAGGAACGGGAGGCCGACGCCTACGACGCGGCCGCTGTGGCTCAGCGGGTCGCGTCCCGGACGGTCGGCGCCAAAACGCACCCCTGCACTGGTGGCTGTCCGGGGAGCGCGGCCCGACGGCTTTTTCAGCCATTGGGCGATGCACCTGCCGTACCTGCGGCGGTTCCTGCCCCTGCTTTGCAGCACGCTGGGCGACTTTCGACGTGGCCTGTTCAGCTTCGGCTCGTTCCGCCGGGAGCCCCGTTTTTGGCCGGGGCTAACTGGGTTCTTGCGGCTGACTGCGTCGCCTACGCTTACCGAGGATTTCACGACACATTCTTGGCTGACGGGACGGTCTGTCTGATCGGCTGCCCTAAATTGGACGACACTCAGGCGTACGAGACAAAGTTAGCCCAGATGATCACGGTCGCCCGACCGGCGTCGCTGACGGTAGCGCTGATGGAAGTCCCCTGCTGCAGCAGACTCGCCCTTCTGGCTGAGAAGGCGATTGAAGCTGCCAGAGTCTCGTTGGAATACCGTCGGGTGCAGTTGAGCCTGAGAGGAGACGTTTTGTCCGACCGGACGGTTGAATATCGTTTTGCCTGATCGGGTAAAGCTTGCCTTTTCCGCCGACTGCAGGCATAATATTAAATCTTGTCAAAAATTTTCCGTCATCGCACGATTGTTTTCTTGGAGGTTTTTCATTGAACGAACATCCGCTTTTTTCTGATTTTCCTCTGGCTGCTCCTCTGATTAAAGAGCTGGCGTCCAGAGGCTTTGACGAGCCGACGCCGGTTCAGCGCGGCGTGCTCGGACAGGACGACTGGGACAGGGATCTGGTCGTTCAGGCCCGTACCGGGTCGGGCAAGACTCTGGCGTTTTTGCTTCCGGTCCTGAGTGAGCTGGCGTCTCGCCTTTTTCCTGGCCGACAAACAGTGAAGGCACTGATCCTCTCGCCCACCCGGGAGCTGGCGCAGCAAATCGCTCAGGAAGCCGCGTCGTTCGGCCGGCTCGTGGGGATTGGAACTGCTGTTCTCGTGGGCGGCATGGACATGGACCGGCAAATATCCTCGCTGCGGAGCGGCGTCGCCTTGGCCGTCGGGACGCCGGGACGGGTTCTTGACCACGTGAAGCGCGGAACGCTTGACCTGTCTGAAATTGAAACGGTCGTGCTGGACGAGGGCGACACCATGCTGGACATGGGGTTCCGGGACGAGCTGGAGGCCATTCTTCAGGCCGCTTCGGCCCGGAAGAGAACGTGGCTTTTTTCGGCGACAATCCCGCAGGAAGTGACGGCGGTCTGCCGTCGTTTTACCACCAATCCGGTGTTTCTGTCGTTTGACGACGAGTCGTCTCAGCACTCGGATATCGTTCACAAGGCATACCTTGTCCCCAGCAGCCAGCGGTACGAAGGGCTGGTCAACGTTCTGCTGTGGGAACGGCCGTCCTTGTGCCTGATCTTTTGCCGCACGCGGAGCGATACCGCTGAAGTCACCGAGCGGCTTCAAAAAGAGGGGTTCCTCGCCATGCCTCTTCACGGCGACATGAGCCAGCGGGAGCGCAACACCGCGCTGTCCTCTTTTCGAAGCGGGCGAATCCCCGTCCTCGTGGCGACCAACGTGGCCGCCCGTGGCCTTGACGTCAGTGGAGTCAGCCACGTGATTCAGCTGGGCGTGCCTGAATCGCTCGAAACGTTCGTCCATCGTTCCGGGCGAACCGGCCGGGCCGGACATGAGGGAACCAACCTGTTGGTGCTCACGCCGGCCGAGTCAAGCCGATTCAAGTTTATGATGCGTTCCACCCAAATGAAAGTTCAGTGGCTTAAAGTTCCAGACTTTCAGGAAATTTCGGTTGTCCAGCGCTCGGTCCGCCAAGAAAAGCTCTTGGCCGTCGAGCCGTCAGAAGAGTTTTTCTCTTGGGCTCAGGAGCTGTTGGAAACGGCCGGAGAAGACCCGACCGCGCTGGTCGCTAAACTGTTGGCGAGCGTCACCCAAGACGAGCCCAAGGGTTATCGGCTGCGCGACAGCCTGCTTCAAGAGCTGGAACGCCGCTCTGCCAGACGGGAGGCCAGAGAGATGCCTTCGGGCCGTGCCGGGTTCAGGCGGCCGTCCGAAGAGCAGAAAAAAGACCGCTATCCTGGAAGCGGTGTGTCGATTCGTATCGCCAAAGGCCGCCGAGACGACGACTGGTCGGTCGGCCGAATCCTCGGCGCGCTGTGCGGCGCCCTCGGCGTTGACCGAACGGAAATCGGCAACATCAAGATGAGAGAAACTTACACGGAAGTTCAGCTCGGCCCGAAGGCCCTGTCTCAGCTCAACAGCGGCGGGAGGCTGCGCCTAGCCGACAAGGGGCTTCTTTCGGGAGAGGGCGGACAAAATTTTGTGCCCCGGCTGGGCTCAGCTCCGCGCCGCCGCCGGTTTGACCCGTCGGGCCGAAAGATCGACGACGGGTTCACCAAGGCTTCTCAGAAAAAATAGCTCAATGAAGTTGCCGCAGGGACTCCTGCGGCAACTTTTTTATTTCAAGCCCAGTTCGCTTTTGATTTCCTCTTCGTGCCAGCCAAACTGAAGCGACAGCAGCGCCTCTTCAAATTGTCTGTTCCAGCGTGCTGGCGCCCGCAGCGTTCCGACGATGCCGTTGGGCGTTTCTTCGACTCGGTCAGAAAGGGGCGCAAGAGTTTCGGCGACTTGGCGGGCCGATAGTTCCGAGTCTCTGAGCGTTTCTAGACGCAGCTTCGCCGGCCGTCCGTCGGGAAGACTGGGGGGCCGCGGCGGCCCGGACCTTCTCCAGCGGCCAGACAATCGGTCCAGCGCTGTGTCAAACTGGACAGCCCAGCACGGCGTTTCGCCGAGCGTGAACGTCGTCAGCAGGCAGCCGCCGGTCCCGCTCGTTATCTTTGACAGGAAATTCCATGGCACAGGTAGCGGGCGGCAGGTTGACGGAAGCTCTTGAAGCCACGGCGCGGCGACGGGATACAGCGGCAGAACCCCGCGAAGCGACAGAAGCGTTTGGGAAAAAACGGGATCGGTATGCCAGTGCGGCGCAAACCACTCCGGTCTGTTTGAGACCGCGAGGACGACGACGGCAGCCCGGGTTCCGCCGCCGATAAGCTCTGCAAGCTCGGTGAGGTGTTTCGTCGCCCGCTGGGACGGAGCGTCGGGAAAATACGCGCCCCGTCCGGCAAAAAGTGAACAGCACTTGACCTCAAGGAAGGTCTTTACGCCGTTCCGTTCCAGCAGAAAGTCGAATCGGCTGTTGCCGTACCGCACTTCCCGGCCGGCAACTTTCCAGCCGACGAACGGCTGAATCGCGCCGTTCGCCAGCAGGGACGCGACGGCGTCGTTCGCTCGGCTGGTATGAAGCGGCACGAATTCGCCGTTGGACTCTACGGCTTGGACAGTCGCTTCCGTCGCGCCGCCCTCACGGGGAGAAATTTTCAGCGGTACCCCAGGAAAAAGGAGTTCGGACAGCCGGCCGGGATTGGGAAGATGACACCGAACCGTGCGGCCTTCATGCTGGGCAAGCACGACGAATCGGTTCGGCCGGTCAATGAAAAGGGCGTCGTCGAAGGGACGCGGATCGTTTCCACTCTGTAATGACATGGCTGACCTTCTTTCACGTTAATAAACAGTTCTAGTATTAGTGGACAGTGTTAATTCAGAGGCAATGTTTTTAATATTTTGTTGACCGAGACTTCACCTCGTGATAATCTGACGCTGTCGGCATAACGGCTGATATGGGTGCAAAATTGTTCGGCTTATTTCGACATTTGAAGGGGGTTTTTTTGATGTCTCACTGCTCTGAAACGGTCACGATTGACGGGCACAGCCTGACGCTTCATGATATCGCAAGCGTCGCTCGGCGTGGTGCCAAGGTTCTTGTCGCTCCTGAAGCTCTCAAGAAAGTTCAGGTTGCGTCGGATCTCATCAGTAAGTGGCTTGATTCTAACAGGGTAATTTACGGTGTGACCACTGGATTTGGCGATTTGTCAAACGTTTCGGTTGACCGGGAGCGCACCAGCCTTCTTCAGGAGAACCTTATCCGAAGTCACGCGGTGGGCGTCGGCGAGCCGCTGCCTGTCGAGGTCGTCCGGGCGATTATGCTGCTACGCCTCAACGGGCTCGTCTGCGGCAACTCGGGCATTACTCCCGCGACGCTCGCTCAGATGGTAAACTTTTTGAACATGGGACTGATTCCCTACGTGCCCCAGCAGGGGTCAGTCGGCGCCTCCGGCGACCTGTGCCCGCTGAGCCACATTGCCGTCACCATGCTTGGCGAAGGGCACGTGTTCTACAAAGGAAACTTGGTGCCGAGCCTCGAGGCCATGCACGATGCTGGCCTTTCGCCGATTCACCTTCAGCCGAAAGAAGGCTTGGCGCTCAACAACGGCACCGCGGCTCTGACCGGGCTCGGCTCGCTGGCGCTGATCGACGCGCTTCAGCTGGCGAAGACGGCCGACGTGATCGGTGCCCTGTCGCTGGAAGCGCTACACGGTGTGCCCTACGCGTTTGACAGCCGAACTCACGCGCTTCGGCCCCATGACGGCCAAGTTCGGGTGGCGTCAAACGTCCGCCGGCTCATCGAGGGCAGCCAGATCATTGAAAAGTTCAAAGGCACGCGCGTTCAGGACGCCTACTCGCTGCGCTGTATGCCTCAGGTTCACGGCGCGAGCCGGGACGCCTTGGAATACGTCCGGTCAAAAATCGAGCTGGAGATCAACGCGGTCACCGATAACCCGCTGATTTTCCCAGAGAGCGAGGACGTCCTTTCCGGCGGCAACTTCCACGGTCAGCCGATCGCCCTGCCGATGGACTTCTTCGGCATTGCCGTTTCCGAATTGGCCAGCATTTCCGAGCGCCGCAGCGCCCGTATGGTGGATCACCACCTGTCCAACGGCCTGCCGCCGTTCATCATCAAGGATTCGGGAGTCAACTCCGGGTTCATGATCACCCAGTACACACAGGCGGCGGTCGTCTCGGAGAACAAGACGTTGGCTCACCCGGCGTCGGTGGACTCTATTCCCACGTCAGCTAATCAGGAGGACCACGTGTCCATGGGATACTGGGCGTCCTTGAAGGCGACGAGGATTCTCCGCAACGCCGAAAAGGTGCTGGGCATCGAGGCCCTGTCCGCCGCCCAGGCGCTGGACTTCTCCGCTCCGCTCAAGGCCGGCAAGGGGACTCAGGCAGCCTACGCGGCAATTCGTGAGGTCATTCCGTTCGTTGAAAAAGACCAGTACCTTCACCCGCTAGTTGAAAGCGCCGTCGATCTGGTACGGAACGGCCGTATTTTGAGCGCGGCTCAGGGCGCGGTGGGAGATCTCGACTGACGGTTATTTCCGTTTTCTCATGAGAGAAACGGGCCTGAACGGTTCTCCGCTCGTGCAAAAAACGAAAAGGAGGCTCTGGACATGGATATGTTGATGAACCCCGTAGTGCTATCAGTGTTGGTAATGATCATCTTGTGCCTGCTCAAGCTGAACATTATCTTGGCGCTGCTGATTTCCGCCGTTGTCGCCGGCGTCTCGGCCGGCATGCCGCTGGCCGGCGATGGAAGCGTCATGCAGGTGCTGATCGACAACATGGGCGGTCAGTCGGAAACGGCTCTCAGCTACGTCCTGCTGGGCTGCTTGGCCATGGCGCTCAGTCAGACCGGCATCACGTCGGTGCTGTGCGACAAGCTGAAGAAGATCGTCAAAGGACGCCGGTTCTTCCTTCTGCTTCTGCTGGCCGTCTGCTCCTGCCTTTCCCAGAACCTGATTCCGATTCACATCGCGTTTATCCCCATCCTGATCCCGCCGATGCTCTCGCTCTTTAACGAGCTGAAAATCGACCGCCGGGCTGTCGCCTGCGCTCTGACCTTCGGGTTAAAGGCCCCGTACATCGCAATCCCCGCCGGATTCGGCTTGATCTTCCATGGGATTCTGTCGACTGAAATGGCAAAGAGCGGCATTCACATTGCTAAGACAGACGTGTGGCATTACACTTGGATGCTCGGCCTTTCGATGGTGTTCGGTCTGCTGATCGCTATTTTCATCTCCTACAGCCGTAAAAGAGAATACGAGGATCGGCCGCTTCAGGGGCTTGAAGATGTCGGCAATCGGACGGAGTTCAGCCCCAAGGACCTGATCACCCTTGTGGCTTTGGTCATCGCCGTATACGTTCAGCTTCATTACGATTCGATGCCGTTGGGCGTTCTGGCCGCTCTGGTGCTGATGTTCCTGTTCGGCGCGCTTCGCTGGGGCAACATCGAGAAGGCTATGACCGGCGGGCTGGGCATCATGGGAATGATCGCCATCATCATGCTGGTCGCCTCCGGTTACGGCGGCGTGATCCGCGCCACGAACGCGGTAGATCATCTGGTCAACGGCGTGGTCGCGATGGTCGGCGGAAGCCAGTTCTACGGCGCCCTGCTGATGCTCCTCGTCGGGCTGCTGGTTACCATGGGCATTGGAACGTCCTTTGGCACCATTCCGGTCGTCGCAGCGATTTATTGCCCGCTGGGTCTGAAGCTCGGCTTCTCTCCCGCTTCCGTTTGCTGCCTGCTGGCTGCTGCAGCCGCTCTGGGCGATGCCGGGTCTCCGGCGTCCGACTCCACCCTCGGGCCTACCAGCGGTCTGAACTTCGACGGACAGCACGACCATATTTGGGACACCTGCGTTCCCACGTTCCTTCACTACAACCTGACACTGATCGTCGGCGGCATGGTCTGCGCCCTAATGATTTTCCATTAAACCTCGTTTTATTCGGCGTCCGGGCAAACGTCCGGACGCTTTTTTGTTTAATTGGGGAAAAAATTCTCGTGACTTCTGTCCAAGCGTGTATAATATGGAACCGTGTTGGCCGGCCAATTCGGCCGCGGCGGCGAAAAACCTGAAGGAGATACGCTATGAAAGAATCCCATTCCGTTTCAAAAGTTCTGAGCGACGCTCTGGTGTTCGCCAAGCGGTTCGTCACGAAGCCTCGCCAGATCGGGAGCATTACCCCGAGTTCGCGTTTTTTGACCAGCGCGATGCTTGAACGGGTCCAATGGCCGTCTGTGAGGTCCGTGGCAGAACTTGGAGCCGGAACAGGCGTATTCACCCGGGAGATCGTCAAGCGCTTACCAGCCGGCGCGTCCCTGCTGGTGTTTGAGCTTGACCCGGCTCTGCGCGGGCGAATCGAAAAAGAGCTTGGCATCAAGTGCCATTCTGACGCCTCAGACCTTCCTGAACTCGCGGGAGAGAACTCGATCGACGTGGTCATTTCGAGTCTGCCATGGACCGTTCTGCCGCCGCGGGTCACGGCGAAAATCATCGACGGCGTGCTGAGCTGTCTGAAGCCGGAAGGTCAATTTTTAGCGTACCAGTACTCCCGGCAGATGATGCCGGCGTTCAGGCGGCGTTTTGAATCGGTCAACGTGAAATTCGTGATGCGCAACATCCCTCCGGCGTTTGTGTATGATTGCCGGGGCAAAGAAAAATAAAGAAAGCCGCGCAGGGGTTT